>DATIMB010000082.1:0-4927 GCA_035475875.1 Micrococcaceae bacterium | reverse complement strand
CAGGGCCACTTCGTATTCGCTGATCCCGGCGGTGATCGCGTTGCGGATGGCCTCCCCGCCCAGGTCGCCGATGCGGGCGCCGTGCTTGATGACCTCGATCTCCTCGGCCGACTTAATCATGCGCTGGCGCATCGCATCCTGGGCCACGTCGACCAGGGTGGCCGATTCAAAGGCGGCCTGGATCTTGTTCCGGTTATCCAGCGGCAGCGAATCGTCCTCCACACCCAGCCGGCGCGGGCTGATGCCGCGGGTCCGCAGGGCTTCCTGGATGCCGAAGATGTAGTTGTCCCGGCGCCAGTCCGTGTACACGCTGTTTTCACCGTAGCTGCGGCGCCACGGCATGCCAGCGTCGATGTTGGCCGTGATGGTGACCGTGTCATCGGCGGTGACCACCATGGCGTAGGAACGGCCGAAGTAGGTGAAGAGGAAGTCCGAGTAGTACTTGATGCTGTGGTAGCTGGTCAGTACGACGGCGTCGAGCTCCTTCGCTGCCATGATCCGGCGCAGCCCGGCCAGGCGGCGCTCAAACTCGGCGTCGGAGAAGGTCAGCTGGACCTTCTCGCCGTTGTGCAGCACCTTGAGGCGCTCCAGTTCGGCGACGCTGCTGGCACCGGAGGTGGTAGCGGGGGACGTGACGGTCATTGTTTCTCCTAATAGGTAGTGGAGCGGGTTGATTGTTGGAGGGAGGTCTTTGTTGCCGGCCAGGGAAGGCTGCGGGATGTCAGTGCGCCCGCAGTGGGGCCTTGAAGGTCTCCCGGGCGCAGAGCACTGCGGCCAGGGAGACGACGGCGGCTGCCATCAGGTACCAGCCCGGTGCCAGCTTGGAGTGGGTCATGCCGATCAGCAGCGTGGCCACGAAGGGGGCCGTGCCGCCGAAGAGCGCATTGGAAAGGTTGAAGCTGACGGCGAAGCCGCTGTAGCGCACGCGGGTCGGGAACAGCTCGGCCAGGAAGCTGGGCAATGTGCCGTCGTTGAGCGTCAGCATGCCGCCGAGCAGGACCTGGACCAGCACGATGACCAGGAAATTGCCGGTATCCAGCAGCATAAATGCCGGAACGGTCAGCAGGATGAACAGTACCGACGCGCTGAGCAGCACCCGCTTGCGGCCAAACCGGTCCGAGGCCAGCCCGGTCAGGAAGATGAAGCCGATGTAGGTCAGCAGCGCAATGGTGGTCGCGAAGAAGGACTCGGTGGCGCCGAAGCCCAGTTCGGTGGTCAGGTAGGTGGGCATGTAGCTGAGGATGACGTAGAAGCCGACGGCGTTCAGCAGCACCGCCCCGACTGCCAGCAGCAGGGACTTCCAATGGGCGCGGAACAGCGCCGCGACCGGAGCCTTGATGGCCTTGTCCTCGTCCGTGAGGGCGCGGAACGCCGGGGTGTCCTCCAGCTTGGTCCGGATGTAGCGGCCGATCAGGCCCATCGGGGCGGCCAGCAGGAACGGCAGCCGCCAGCCCCAGTCCTGCATCTGCTCCGGGCTCAGCACCAGCGAGAGCATCGCAGCCAGCAGGGAGCCGAGCAGCAGGCCTGCGGCGGTGCTGGCGGGGACGACGGCGGCATACAGGCCGCGCCGGTTGGCTGGCGCGTACTCCACCAGGAAGGCCGAGGCACCGGCGTATTCGCCCGCGGCCGAAAAGCCCTGCACCACGCGGACCAGCAGCAGCAGGACCGGAGCCCAGACCCCGATCGTGTTGTAGCCGGGGATCAGGGCGATGGCGAAGGTGGCGGCAGACATGATCAGGATGGACAGGGATAGGGCGTTCCGCCGGCCCACCTTGTCGCCGATCTGGCCCCAGACGAAGCCGCCCAGCGGGCGGACGAAGAAGGAGATGGCAAAGACGGCGAAGGTGGCCAGCAGCGCGGTCTGCTTGTCCTGGTTCGGGAAGAAGGCACCGGCAATGGTCGCCGCCAGGTAGCCGTACACGGCGTAGTCGAACCATTCGACGAAGTTGCCGATGAAGCTGGCCGTGATGACCCGACGGCGGGTGTCCTTGCCGATGCCGGGCGCATCATTGGGCCGGAGCTGGCCGCTGAGCGTGGCCTTCTCAGAGGAAATGGAGATGAGCCCGGCGTTGGGCTCGGTGCCTGGCAGTCCGCTCGGTTGTCCGACGGAGGCCACGGCTTCGGGTGTTTCGTTACTCATGTGAATCCACCAAGAAAGGTTTGGGGTTGCAATGAACGCAACGCTGTTGCATCAGACTAGGTGTGGTTCAGGTCACGAGTCAAGGGGCATCCGGAACGAATGGCCGATGTGCCGATATTTTTGTTGCTTCTATCCCTTTCCCGTTGCAGCGATGAAGATGCCGCCCCAGGGCAGATCTGTCGCGGGTCAGGCCTGTATCCAGGCGTACTGAATCGCGCCAGCTTGATCGAGGGGAAGGATGAACTCGTCGAAAGGGGCGAATATCCCGTCCGATTCCAACCGTGCGGAAAGGGCGGTCAGAGCACGCCGCGGATGGTCTTCTCGAAGCTGGTGACGTGCTCCAGGGCCAGTTGGGCCGCGTCGTCCGCGCGCCCGTCGGCAATGGCCTCCAGCAGGTCCTTGTGTTCGGCGATGTGTCCTGACACCGAGGGGACCTTGTCCAGGACCAGGCACCAGATCCGGGTGGCCAGGTTGTCGTACCGGATCAGCACGTCCTCCAGGTGCGGGTTGGCGGCAGCCTTGTAGATCAGCCGATGCACGGTTATGTCGTAGCGCATCAGCTCATGCTGGTCGCCAGCGGTGGGGTCGATGGCGGCGATGGCCGCGGCCACCCGGCGCAACTCTGAACGCGTCTCGGCGTTGGCCATCTTGGCGGCCCGGCGGGCTGCCAGCGGTTCCAGGGATTCACGGATTTCCGAGACGTCCGCCAACTCGGTGATGTCCACTATCGTGGCGAAGGTCCCGCGCCGGGGATACGAGATCACCAAGTGGTCGCTTTCCAGCCGTTTCAGCGCCTCGCGGACCGGCGTACGGCCGACACCGAGTTCGGCGGAGAGCGCGCCGTCGTTGATGGGATCGCCAGGGCGGATCTCCAGCATGATCAGCCTGTCCCGCAGCCGCCGGTAGGCCTGCTCGGCCAAGGACAGCTCGGCACCCTCGGGCAGCCCGTCCTCAGCACTCGCGCTCATCGTTCTCCCTCCGCCGGTTGCGGCCGGCGTTTTCGGTTGCTTTCACTGTCCTGTTGACTAGCTGTGAACTACAACATACTATTGCGTCAGCTCTAATATATCAGTTTGAGATTAGTTGTAGATCAGGAGAGATAGATGGCGGATGTACTCACCGGCCACCTTGCCGGGATCGACCCCGAGGTGGATCAGGCGATTGCCCGGGAATTGATCCGGCAGCAGTCCACGCTGGAAATGATCGCGTCGGAGAATTTTGCGCCCACCGCCGTGATGGAAGCGCAGGGGTCTGTGTTGACCAACAAGTACGCGGAAGGCTACCCCGGCAAGCGCTACTACGGAGGCTGCGAGCACGTTGATGTGATCGAACAGCTCGCCATCGACCGCATCAAGGCGCTCTTCGGTGCAGAGGCCGCCAACGTGCAGCCGCATTCCGGTGCACAGGCCAACGCGGCCGCGATGTTTGCGCTGCTGCAGCCGGGCGACACCATTATGGGGCTGGACTTGGCCCACGGCGGCCACCTGACGCACGGCATGCGGATCAATTTTTCCGGCAAGCTGTACAACGTCGTTCCCTACCATGTGCGTGAATCCGACCTGCGGATCGATATGGACGAGGTGGAGGCGCTGGCGCGCGAACACCAGCCCAAGCTGATCGTGGCCGGCTGGTCCGCTTACTCCCGGCAGTTGGACTTCGCGGAGTTCCGCCGTATCGCGGATCTGGTGGGCGCCTACCTGATGGTGGACATGGCGCACTTCGCCGGTCTGGTGGCCGCCGGCCTGCACCCGAACCCGGTGCCGTATGCCGACGTCGTCACCACCACCACGCACAAGACGCTGGGCGGCCCCCGCGGCGGGGTGATCCTCAGCAAGGCCGGGCTTGCCAAAAAGATCAACAGCGCCGTTTTCCCCGGCCAGCAGGGCGGTCCGCTGGAACATGTGATCGCGGCTAAGGCCGTGTCCTTCAAGATCGCCGCGAGCGAGGTCTTCCGGGAACGCCAGCAGCGCACCCTGGAAGGTGCGCGGATCCTGGCCGAGCGGCTGCTGTCTGGCGACGTTGCTGCCGCCGGCATTTCGGTGGTGACCGGGGGCACCGACGTGCATCTGGTGCTGGTGGATCTGCGCCATTCGGAACTGGATGGCCAGCAGGGCGAAGACCGGCTGCACCGGATCGGCATCACGGTCAACCGGAACGCGGTGCCGTTCGACCCGCGTCCGCCGATGGTCTCCTCCGGTCTGCGGATCGGTACCCCGGCGCTGGCCACCCGGGGATTCGGCGCAGCCGAATTCACCGAGGTGGCAGACATTATTGCCGCAGCCCTGCGCGAGGTGGACCTTAGCGAGGAGCTCGCCGTCGAACTCCGGGACCGCGTCACCGTGCTGGCCGAGAAGTTCCCCCTCTACCCCAACCTTTCCCCTGCAACCCAGAAGGGAGCCTGACTGTGAGTGCAGACCAGTTGCCGGAGCACCCGGAATTCCTCTGGCGCAATGCCGAGCCCAAGACCTCCTATGACGCCGTGATCGTCGGCGGCGGCGGGCATGGCCTGGCCACCGCCTACTACCTGGCCAAGAACCATGGCATGACCAACATCGCGATCCTGGAAAAGGGCTGGCTGGCCGGCGGCAACATGGCGCGCAACACCACGATCATCCGCTCCAACTATCTCTGGGATGAAAGCGCCGCGATCTACGAGCACGCCCTTAAACTCTGGGAGATCCTGCCCGAGGAATTGGAATACGACTTCCTGTTCAGCCAGCGCGGGGTGATGAACCTGGCCCACACGCTGGGCGATGTGCGCGAGAGCGTGCGCCGGGTGGGCGCCAA
>DATIMB010000081.1:0-4163 GCA_035475875.1 Micrococcaceae bacterium | reverse complement strand
CGGGCCAGCACGTCCACGCCGTCGTCGAGCCTTTCGATGGCTTCGACCTCTGCGCCGACGCTGCCCTTGGAGTAGCGGAGCACGGTGGGGGCGTCGGTGACGGCCACCGCCTCGCGGAGTTCCTCGCGCAGCCGGCTGGCGTCGCGGGGTGCGGCCAGGTGCAGTCCGGGCACGATCTGCAGGAGGGACAGATCCCACATGCCATGGTGGCTGGCGCCGTCGGGTCCGGTGACGCCGGCACGGTCCAGCACGAGGGTGACGCCGGCTTTGTGCAGGGCGACGTCCATCAGCAGTTGGTCGAAGCCGCGGTTGAGGAAGGTGGCGTACATGGCGACGACGGGATGCAGCCCTCCGAAGGCCATGCCGGCCGCGCTGGTGAGGGCGTGCTGTTCGGCAATGCCGACGTCGAAGACGCGGTCCGGATGCCGCTCGGCGAATTTGTGCAGGCCGACGGGGATGAGCATCGCGCCGGTGATGCCGACGATGTCCTTGCGCTCGTCGCCGATGTCGGCGATTTCATCGGCGAAGACGCTCGTCCAGGACTTTCCGCTCGGCGAGTCCATGGGCTCGCCGGTTTCCGGATCGATCACGCCGACGGCATGGAACTGGTCCGCCTCGTGCGCGCGGGCCGGGGCGTAGCCCTGGCCCTTTCGTGTCATGGCGTGGACAATGACGGGTCCGGCGTAGTTTTTCGCCGAGGTCAGTGCCGCTTCCATGGCCTTCTGGTCATGGCCGTTGACCGGGCCGATGTATTTCATGCCCAGGTCGTCGAAGAGGCCCTGGGGTGCCCACCAGTCCTTAACGCCCTTCTTCGCGGCGTGCAGGCTCTTGTAGATGAACTGTCCGGCCAGGCCGCCGTCCTGCAGTTTGGACTTGGCCCAGCCGAGGGAATCCTCGTACCGGCGGTGCGCCCGGACGTGGTCGATGGCCGGGCGCAGGGAGGCCAGGTAGTCAGCGAGGCCGCCGACGGTGGGGGCGTAGGAGCGGCCGTTGTCGTTGACGACAATCACGACGCGGCGGCGTTTGTCCGCGGCGATGTTGTTCAGGGCCTCCCAGGTCATTCCGCCGGTCAGGGCGCCGTCGCCGACGACGGCAACAACATAGCGGTCTCCGTCGCCGGTGAGCTGGCGGGCACGGGAAATGCCATCGGCCCAGGACAGCGATGAGGAGGCGTGGGAGCTTTCCACAATGTCGTGGACAGACTCAGCCCGGGAGGGGTAGCCGGAGAGTCCGCCCTGCTGGCGGAGGGTGGAAAAGTCCTGCCGGCCGGTGACCAGTTTGTGCACGTAGGACTGGTGGCCGGTGTCGAAGACGATGCTGTCCCGCGGCGAATCGAAGATCCGGTGGATGGCCAGCGTGAGCTCCACAACGCCCAGGTTGGGGCCCAGATGGCCGCCTGTCTGGGAGACGTTGGAGACCAGGAATTGCCGGATCTCCCCCGCCAGCTGCACCATTTGCTCATCGGTCAGTTTGCTCAGATCCTGCGGATGCGCGATGGTCTCCAACAGGCCCATGGGTACCCTCCTAGGATCGGGAATAACAGTTAACTCTAACGCGCGGCACGTGGCAGGGGTGACGGGGCCTGACGCGGAAGGGCCCCGGAGGGGGTGGTTTTCCACCCTCTCCGGGGCCCTTCAGACAGGCTCAGCGCCGCACGGCCCAATCAGCACGCCCAAGCCCCACGTTTCAAGCCGCACGGTGCAAGCCGCACGGCCCAATCAGCACGGCCCAATCAGCACGGTGCAATCCGCACGGTAGCCAGCACTGGCCGAGCTTCCTCCCGCGGTTCAGCTGGCAGAGATCTGCCGCAGCACGTACTGCAGGATGCCGCCGTTGCGGTAGTAGTCGGCTTCCCCTGGCGTATCAATGCGGACGACGGCGTCGAAGGACTTCTCGGAGCCGTCCTCAGCCTTGGCGGTGACCTTGACGGTCCGCGGGGTGCTGCCCTGGTTCAGCGCCGTGACGCCTTCCACGGAGAACACCTCGGTGCCGGTCAGGCCCAGGCTGTCGGCGTTTTCGCCGGCGGGGTACTGCAGTGGCAGGACGCCCATGCCGATCAGGTTGGAGCGGTGGATGCGCTCGTAGCTTTCGGCGATGACGGCCTTGACGCCCAGCAGCGCCGTGCCCTTGGCAGCCCAGTCGCGGGAGGAGCCGGAGCCGTATTCCTTGCCGGCCAGCACCACCAGCGGAGTGCCCGCTGCCTGGTAGTTCACCGACGCGTCGTAGACGTACGCCTGCGGGGCGCCGTCCTGGCTGAAGTCCCGGGTGAAACCGCCCTCCACTCCGGCACCGCCGTTGGCGTCGGCCAGCAGCTGGTTCTTGATCCGAATGTTGGCGAAGGTGCCACGGATCATGACCTCATGGTTGCCGCGGCGGGAGCCATAGGAGTTGAAGTCCTTGCGCTGCACGCCGTTTTCCAGCAGGTACTTACCGGCCGGGGTGTCCGACTTGAAGGACCCAGCGGGGCTGATGTGGTCGGTGGTTACCGAGTCACCGAGCTTGAGCAGCACCCGTGCACCGGAGATGTCCTGCACCGGCTCCGGCTGGGCCTTCATACCCTCGAAGTACGGTGGTTTGCGGACGTAGGTGGACTTCTGGTCCCAGGCGAAGGTGTCGCCCTCCGGGGTGGGCAGGTTCTGCCAGCGGTCGTCACCGGCAAAGATGGTGGCGTAGGAGTTGGTGAACATGTCCTTGTCGATCGAGGCGTCCATCACCTGCTGGACCTCGGTCGGGTTCGGCCAGATGTCCTTCAGGAACACGTCGTTGCCGTCGCGGTCCTGGCCCAGGGCATCGGTATCGAAGTCGAAGTCCATGGATCCGGCCAGGGCGTAGGCGATGACCAGCGGCGGGGAGGCCAGGTAGTTCATCTTCACGTCCGGGTTGATCCGGCCCTCGAAGTTGCGGTTTCCGGAGAGCACGGCCGTGACGGAGAGGTCGTTGGCGGCGATGGCCTCGGAGATTTCGGTCTCCAGCGGTCCCGAGTTGCCGATGCAGGTGGTGCAGCCGTAGCCGACGGTGTAGAAACCGAGCTTCTCCAGGTACGGGACCAGGCCGGACTTCTCGTAGTAGTCGGTGACTACCTTGGAGCCGGGGGCGACGGAGGTCTTGACCCAGGGCTTGGAGGCCAGGCCCTTGTCGACGGCGTTGCGCGCCAGCACGGCGGCGGCCAGCATGACGGAGGGGTTGGAGGTGTTGGTGCACGAGGTGATCGAGGCGATGGAGACGGCGCCGTGGTCCAACTCGAAGGAGCGCCCATCAGACATGGTTATGTGGACCGGGTTGGAAGCGCGTCCGGCGGCCCCATGGGCAGCCGAGTAGAGCGGCGGCTCCCGGTCGGTGTCGACGACGTGCGTGTCGGGCTGCGTGAAGGACGGCGAGTCCGAAGCCGGGAAGCTCTCCTCCAGCGACTCATCGACCGTGCCGCCGGGGGCGGGGTGGGCGACGTAATTGGTCAGGTCCTCCCGGAACTGGTCCTTAGCCTCGGTCAGCTCGATCCGGTCCTGCGGGCGCTTGGGGCCGGCGATGGAGGGAACCACCGTGGACAGGTCCAGTTCCAGGTATTCGGAGAACTTGATCTCGATGGAGGGGTCGTGCCAGAGGCCCTGCTCCTTGGCGTAGGCCTCCACCAGGGCCAGTTGGGCCTCGTCGCGGCCGGTCAGGCGCAGGTAGTCGATGGTGACCTGGTCGATCGGGAACATCGCGGCGGTGGAGCCGAATTCGGGGCTCATGTTACCGATGGTGGCGCGGTTGGCCAGCGGAACCGCGGCCACGCCCTCGCCGTAGAATTCGACGAACTTGCCGACGACGCCGTGCTTGCGCAGCATTTCGGTGATGGTCAGCACCACGTCGGTGGCGGTGGCGCCGGCCGGGATGGAGCCCGTGAGCTTGAAGCCGACGACGCGCGGAATCAGCATCGAAACGGGCTGGCCCAGCATGGCCGCCTCGGCCTCAATGCCGCCGACGCCCCAGCCCAGCACGCCCAGGCCGTTGACCATGGTGGTGTGCGAGTCGGTGCCGACGCAGGTGTCCGGGTAGGCGCGGAGCGTCTTGGCTCCGTCAACTGCCATCTCTCGGGTCATGATGGTGCGGGCGAGGTACTCGATGTTGACCTGGTGCACAATTCCCATGCCCGGGGGGACGACCTTGAAGTCGTCGAAGGCGCT
>DATIMB010000080.1:0-6583 GCA_035475875.1 Micrococcaceae bacterium | reverse complement strand
GAAATGCCCGGTCGCGGAGGAATGCTTCAGCGAACTGGCGAAGCAGCGCGGGGCGGAGGCGGACATCATCGTCACCAACCACGCGATGCTGGCGATCAGCGCGTTCGAGGGTCTGGCCATCCTGCCCGAGTACGACGTCGTCGTGGTGGACGAGGCGCACGAGCTGCAGGACCGGGTCACCGGGGCGGTGAGCGGGCAACTGTCCGTGCAGATGGTGCACGCTGCGGCATCAAGCGCGCGTAAGCACACCGCCATCTCCGTGGAGGCGCTGAACACGGCTGCGGCGAACCTGGAGAGGGCCCTCGACGGCGTGCCCTCCGGGTTGCTGCCATCAGGGCTGAACGAGGAGCAGGCGACGGCGCTTGACCAGTTGCGGGATGCCTGCCGCACGGCGCTCTCCGACTCCAAGGGGGATTCCGGTACGACGGCGGACGGTGGCCGGCAGATTGCCCGGTCCCGGTTGCTGCTGGTCCTGGAGCTGTGCGAACGGCTGCTGGCCAGCCGCGAGGCTAACGAGGTGGTGTGGATCTCCCGGCAGAGCAGCTTCAGCCCCCAACAGGGCTATTCCGCCCCGGATGAGTCCTCACCCGCGCTGATCAACGTGGCGCCGCTGAGCGTGGCGGGAAAACTGCGCGAAGGCCTGTTTGCGGACCACACGGTGGTGCTGACCTCCGCCACGCTGGCCATCGGCGCTGCCTTTGAACCGGCTGCCGGCGGGCTGGGGCTGCTGGGCCAGGGCGCGCCCAGCTGGACCGGTGCCGACGTCGGCTCCCCGTTCGACTACCCCAAACAGGGGATGCTGTATGTGGCCGCGCATCTGCCTAAACCCGAGCGTGGGACCTCGACCGAGCAGTTGGATGAGCTGGAGGCGCTGATCCGGGCTTCCGGAGGAGGGGCGCTGTGCCTCTTTTCCTCCAGGAGGGCTGCGGAGGAGGCGGCGGACGCGCTCCGGCTGCGGCTGGACGTGGAGATCCTCTGCCAGGGCGAGTCCTCGATGGCCGGGCTGGTCAAGCAGTTTGCGGCCGAGCCCGACACCTGCCTGTTCGGCACCATGTCGCTGTGGCAGGGCGTGGACGTGCAGGGCAATTCCTGCCGGCTGGTGGTGATCGACCGGATTCCGTTCCCGCGCCCGGACGATCCGCTGATGACGGCCCGCTCCCGCGCCGTGGCGAAGGCTGGCGGCAACGGCTTCATGAGTGTCTCCGCCACGCACGCCGCGGTCCGGTTGGCGCAGGGGGCAGGGAGGCTGATCCGCTCCTCTGCCGACCGTGGCGTAGTGGCGGTACTCGATTCCAGGCTGGCAACGGCACGCTACGGCGGGTTCCTGCGCGCCGCGCTGCCGCCGTTCTGGCCGACGACGGACCGGGCCCTGGTGCTCTCCGCGCTGGCGCGGCTGGCGGAGGCGGAGTAATTGCCGCCTGACCTTGCCCGAGGCGGACAAGGTCAGGCCGCAGCCCGCTGAGCCCCTACAGGCTCCGCAGGACGCTGACGACCTTGCCCATGATGGTGGCCTGGTCGCCAAGGATCGGCTCGTAGCGGGTGTTCTGCGGCAGCAGCCAGGTGTGGCCGTCGCGCTGCCGGAAGGTCTTCACCGTGGCTTCGTCGTCCAGCAGGGCGGCGACGATGTCACCGTTGATCGCCTCCTGCTGGCGGCGGACCACCACCCAGTCCCCATCGCAGATGGCAGCGTCGATCATGGAGTCACCGGCAACCCGGAGCATGAACAGTTCGCCGTGGCCCACCAGCTGGCGCGGCAGCGGCATGACGTCCTCCACCACCTGGTCGGCAAGGATCGGTCCGCCGGCGGCGATGCGGCCCACCAGCGGCACGATGGCGGTGTCCGACGAACTGCTCAGCTCGGCCATGTTCAACCCGGTGACGCTGCGCAGCTGCGTGTCCACGCCCTCAATCTCGACTTTCCCGTCGTCCAAGGTCAGTGGAATGAGGACCTCCATGGCACGCGGCCGCTTGGGGTCGCGGCGCAGGTAACCCTGCTTTTCCAGCTGGGCCAGCTGATGGGTGACGCTGGAAAGACTGGAAAGCCCTACCGTGTCCCCGATCTCGCGCATCGAAGGCGGGTAGCCGTTGACGCTGATGGAGCGCTGGATGCATTCCAGGATCTTCTTCTGCCGGACCGTCAGGCCTTTGAATCCCGTGCGCTTGAGGTTATTGCCGCTGAGGACGATTGGTTCCGGACCTGCCATGACGAGCTGCCCTTTCCTGATGCCGATGCCCATCCTGATCGTTCCGTTCCGCCGTCTTTCCGGCGGACCCGCCGAAATTGTCGGTGGGCTCTGGTGGACTCTCAGTGTGACCGGATTGCTGCTGGATTCGTACTACTAACTTAAGCCAGTTCGGCTTGGACTTCAAACATTTGTTCTAGCGAGTCTTGGCAAGCTTCGTGCACTAGTGCTACTAATAGAAAAGACAGTTTCGAACATAACTTCGAATATGAGGCGTCGGCCGCGCCGGCATCTCGTATTCGCAGGCATCGGAACTTCATATCCTGAAAGGTGATTGCCATGACAGCCACTTCAAGCATCCGGATTCCAGGACAGGCTGCTTCGCGGCCCGCAGCTTCTCGGACCGCTGCTTCCCGGGCCGCCACTCCGCGGACCGCAGCTTCCCGGCCCGGTGCTTCGCGGACCGCAGCTTCTCCGTCCGCCGGTTCGCGCATGGGTGTTTCCCGGCCGGGACGTTTGCGGCTGACGCGCCGCGGCCGGTTTGTCCTCGTCGCCATCCCGCTCATGCTCCTCTCCATCGTGCTTCTGCTGCTGCTGGGCGTCTTCACGTCCCCGGTAAAGGCCTCCACGTCGCAGGATGCGCCGATCGGCACGCAGGCGGTGAAGACCACAGTCCTGTCCGGCCAGACGCTGTGGAGTATTGCCGCGGCCAGCGACCCGTCCCGTGATCCCCGTGACGTGATCGCGGACATTGTTGAGCTGAACAGCCTGTCCAGCTCGGTTGTCCAGCCCGGGCAACAACTGTTTGTTCCGCAGCACAGCTGAATCCCTGCACGGGGGAATCCTGCACTGGGTAATACTGCACTGGGTAATACTGAGTCATCTGCGGTGGGCGGACGCGGCCGTTTCGTCCCGGGTGCGGCTCTCACTTAAACTGGGCAGGTGAGCTACCGGAGCCAGGAAGACCAGATCAAGCGCCTCAACCAGTTGCCGCTGCGGGATGATCTGCGTGGACAGCATCCCTACGGCGCGCCGCAACTGGATGTTCCGATCCTGCTCAATGTCAACGAAAACACCCACGGCGTCCCGGATGATGCGCGCGAGGCCATCCTGAAGGCCATCGAAGATGCCCTGACGGACCTGAACAGGTATCCGGACCGTGAGTTCACCGAGCTGCGCCGGGCCCTGGCCGCCTATCTGGGCCACAACCTCACCGAGGACAATATCTGGGCCGCCAACGGCTCCAACGAGGTGCTGCAGCAGATTCTGCAGGCCTTCGGCGGGTTTGGCCGTACCGCGCTCGGCTTCCCGCCCACGTATTCCATGTACCCGCTGCTGGCCAGCGGCACCGGCACGCGGTACCTGTCCGGAGAACGGACCGCCGACTACGGCCTGACCGCAGAGTCGGCGGCGGAGCAGGTCCGCCGCTTCGCGCCGAATGTGGTGTTCCTGTGCACACCCAACAACCCGACCGGTACGGCCTTGGGCCTGGACGTTGTCGAGGCCGTGTATGAAGCAGGGGAGGCCTCGCAGGCCATCGTGATTGTGGACGAGGCCTACGCCGAGTTCGCGCATGGGGGCACCCCCAGTGCCCTCACCCTGCTGCCCGGCCGGGAGCGGCTGATCGTCTCCCGGACCATGAGCAAGGCCTTCGCTATGGCCGGCGCAAGGTTGGGTTATCTGGCTGCTGCACCGCAGATCGCCGATGCTCTCCGGCTGGTCCGCCTGCCCTACCACCTCTCGGCCATCACGCAGGCCACCGCCGTCGCAGCGCTGCGCAACTCAGCCTCCCTGCTGGCCAATGTGGAGGACATCAAGGTCCAGCGGGACCGCATCGTCGCCGCGCTGCAGGAAATGGGGCTGCGCCCGGCCCCCTCCGATTCCAACTTCGTGTTCTTCGGCGGTCTGGAAGATCCGTCCGCCATCTGGCAGGGTCTGCTGGACGCCGGTGTGCTGATCCGCGACGTCGGCATCCCCGGCCACCTGCGCGTCACGGCCGGTACGGAAGCGGAAACCTCGGCCTTCCTGGACCGGTTGGGAGACCTGCTCAGGGGCTGAGGCCCGGGATGCTTCCCACCGCCGTTCGGCCATAGCGCCGTACTCTCCTAGAATTGATGCAGGACCCCCCACTCCACCCATAGAAGGACCGCCGCGCCATGAGCAAGGACAGCCGTACAACCGCAGACCGCACCGGCAGGCTGGAGCGGGCTACCAGCGAATCCTCGGTGCTGGTGGAACTGAACCTGGACGGGACCGGCGTATCCAACATCGACACTTCGGTGCCGTTCTACGACCACATGCTCACGGCACTGTCCAAGCACTCGCTGATCGACCTGACCGTCAAGGCCACCGGCGACACCCACATCGACGTGCACCACACGGTGGAGGACGTCGCTATCACGTTTGGCGAGGTGCTGCGCCAGGCGCTGGGCAGCAAAGCCGGCATCCGCCGGTTCGGCGAGGCCACGGTGCCGCTGGATGAGGCCCTGGCCCACGCTGTCGTCGACGTTTCCGGACGGCCCTACCTGGTGCACAGCGGGGAGCCTGCCGGGCAGGAATACCACCTGATCGGTGGACACTTCACCGGATCGCTGACCCGGCACGTTTTCGAGGCCATTACCCTGCATGCCCAGATCTGCCTGCACATGCGCGTGCTGGCCGGCCGCGATCCGCACCATATCGTGGAGGCCCAGTTCAAGGCCTTTGCCCGTGCCCTGCGCGCCGCCGTCGAGCCGGATCCCCGGGTGGAGGGCATCCCGTCCACGAAGGGGAGCCTGTGACCGCCAACGCCAACGCCAACGGTGCCGGTGCCGGTGCCGCAAACGGTGCCGAAAACGCCGCCGGACCGGAGATGACCGACGCGCGGCCTACCGTCACCGTCCTGGACTACGGCTCCGGCAACGTCCGCTCCGCCGTGCGCGCGCTGGAACGTGCCGGCGCCCGCGTGACCCTCAGCGCCAAGGCTCAGGATGTCCAGGACGCGGACGGACTGGTGGTGCCCGGCGTCGGCGCCTTTGCCACCGTGATGAAGGAACTGAAGGACGTGGACGGGCTCCGGCTGATCGGCCGCCGGGTGGCAGGCGGACGCCCGGTACTGGCCATCTGCGTCGGCCTGCAGATCCTGTTCGACGACGGCGTGGAGCACGGCAACCGCGAACCCGGCATGGGGGAGTGGCCCGGCACGGTGGAACTGCTGCCCGCCGAGGTGGTGCCGCACATGGGCTGGAACACCGTCGACGTCCCGGAGGGATCCATGCTCTTCGCCGGCGTGGAGCAGGAGCGCTTCTACTTTGTGCACTCCTACGGGGTACAGAAGTGGGAGTTCGATGAGTCCCATCCGCGGATGAAGCCGCCTCTGGTCACCTGGTCCGAACACGGGGCACGCTTCATCGCAGCCGTGGAGAACGGCCCGCTGTGCGCCACCCAGTTCCATCCGGAAAAGTCCGGTGACGCGGGTGCACGGCTGCTGAAGAACTGGGTCGACTCGCTGCGCAAGCCGGCCCGGCAGACGCAACCGGGGTCCGGACCGGCCCCGACGGCGGTGGCCTGAATGTGGTCCCTGCTCCTGATGGGCCTGGGCGGACTGCTGATCGGCGGCGCCATCTCCTTTTTCCAGCAGAAGAAGGCGCGCTGGGTCCCCATCTCCTTCATCGTGCTGGCCGCCATGGCCCTGGTCGCCGCCTACCTGATGACCCTGCCAGGCGTGAACCAGCCGGCCGTGGACCTGGGTGCGCCCGCGGTCTCCGCCCACCCCGCAACCGCCGGCCCGGCACTGTCACTGCCCGCAGCTTTCGACCCCCACACCCTCTGAGGACCCACTGATGACCACCGAACTTCCCATCCTGGAACTGCTGCCCGCCGTCGACGTCGCCGACGGCCAGGCGGTGCGCCTGGTGCAGGGCGAGGCCGGAAGCGAGACCAGCTACGGTGCCCCGCTGGACGCCGCGCTGGCCTGGCAGAACGACGGCGCAGAATGGGTCCACCTGGTGGACCTGGACGCGGCCTTCGGGCGCGGCTCCAACCTGGAGCTGCTGCGCCAGGTGGTCAGCGAGCTGCGAGTAAAGGTGGAGCTCTCCGGCGGCATCCGCGACGATGCCTCGCTCGAGAGGGCGCTGGAACTGGGTGCCGAACGGGTGAACCTGGGCACCGCGGCACTGGAGAACCCGGAGTGGACCGCCCGGGCCATTGACCGCTTTGGCGACAAAATCGCCGTCGGCCTGGACGTGCGCGGCACCACCCTGGCCGCCCGCGGCTGGACACAGGAGGGCGGGGACCTCTGGGAGGTGCTGGCCCGGCTGGAGGACGCCGGCTGCGCCCGCTACGTGGTCACCGACGTCACCAAGGACGGGACACTCCGCGGGCCCAACGTCGGACTGCTGCGCGAGGTGCTGGAGCGTACG
>DATIMB010000079.1:0-6676 GCA_035475875.1 Micrococcaceae bacterium | reverse complement strand
ATCCTGATGGGTGTCGGGGTCCTGCACGCCATCTCCCGCCGGCGGCGGCTCTAACCGACTGGGACCCGGGGCAGCGGCCCGCGACGGCGGCCGCATTGATGCGCGCCCGGTCCAGACAACGGCGGTCCTAACGCCTGCCGCCACGATTAGGCCCCTCGCGATAGCGTTAGAGGGATGTCCTCTATTCGGGCTTTAGCGGCGGAACTGGCGGCGCGCAGCGACGATGCCCTGCGCACGCTCTTTGATGCCCGGCCGGATCTGGTATCCCCGCCGGTTCCGGACTTCGCCGCACTCGCGGCACGGGCCTGTGCGCGCGCAAGCGTCGCCAGGGCGCTGGACAAGCTGGACCTGCCACAGACCCAGGTGCTGGAAGCAGTGCATCTGACCACGAATGAGGATCTTGGCCGGGCGGCTACCGCGGCCGGCCTTCAGCCGCTCATCGAGGGAAGCACCGCCGAGGTGCTGGACGGAATACTTGGCCAACTGCATGCGTTGGCGCTGCTCTACCGCGCGGAACCGGAGGGCTACCTGCCGGTCAGCAGCCTCAAAGACGTCATCGGCCTGCATCCGGCAGGTCTGGGCCGCAGCTATGTGGACCTGGTCCGGAGCCAGACCTCCGCGGGCACCCGGCTGCTGCACTCCGTCCAGGCCCTGCACCGTTCCGGCACCGGCATATCCGCCGCGGCAACGCCGATGGAAGCGGCCCTGGCCATGGGCACCTGGCTGGCACAGCCCGGATCCTTGGAGCAGTTGCTCAAGTCCGCCCCTGAACAGACGGCCAGCATCCTGGCCCGCTTTAGCGCCGGCCCCGTCGGTGCGCTACCCAAGGACCGTCATGTGGGCACGGCTGGCGGCGCCGGCCGGAACGGGACGGGCTCCGCACGCACCGCCGGCAGCAGTGCGGCAACCGCGTCAGCGGTGGAGTGGCTGCTCGCCCGGGGGCTGCTGATACCGCTGGACGCCGAACACGTTGAACTGCCCTCCGACGTCGCCTTGGTGCTGCGCGGCGGCGTGGTCATCCGCGGCTTTGCCACCATCGCGCCCGCACCCAAGCTGGACGCCATCAGCGAGGCCCGGCGGTCCAACGCCGCGCTGGGATCCATTGCCGAAGTCCTCCGGCTGCTCACCGAACTGCTGGCCCAGGTCCGCGACCAACCGCTGGCCACCCTGCGGGCCGGCGGCGTGGGAGTGCGCGAGGTGCGCAGGCTGGCGGATGCGCTGCGCATCGAGCCGGACCGGGTGGCGCTGTTGTTGGAGCTGGCAGCGCTCTCCGGCCTGCTGGTGCTCGACGTCGATACCTCGCGCTGGCAGCCGGCCGAAAGCGGTTGGCTGCAGCTGCCGCGCGAAGAGCAGTGGGCCCGGATTGCCACCTCCTGGCTGCGCTCCGACCGGGCACCCTCGCTCGTTGGCCAGGTGGCCGGAAACCGTTCCGCACCGGAAGGGTCGGCGAGCGCAGCGGCGCAGCCTGTGGCCACCATCAACGTCCTGGCCGCGGAAGTGCACCGTCCGGATGCTCCGGTGCTGCGCGCGCAGACCCTGTCTGTCATGGCCGAGCTGGACGCAGAGGCGCAGGGGCCGGCCGCCGCGGAGCAGCCGGAACGGTCCGCCCGGACGCCGCAAAGCCAGGCTGCCCCGGCCGTCCCTGTGCTGGATGCCGACTCGGTCCAGCAGCGCTTCGCCTGGCGGCATCCGCGGCTGGCCAGGCGGCTGCGCCGGCTGCTGCCCGGCTTCCTGGCCGAGGCGGAACTGCTGGGCATCACCGGCTCCGGAGCCCTGACGCGGGTCGGAGCGGCCCTGGCCCAGGGTGACACGGAGCAGGCGGTGGAACTGCTGGGCGAATCCCTGCCCCCGGCCCTGGCGCACGTGCTGCTGCAGGCCGATCTGACTGCCATCGCCCCCGGCTACCTGTCGCCGGAACTGAGTGCCGAGCTGAACCTGCTGGCCCAACCGGAGGGCCAGGGTCCGGCCACGATCTACCGCTTCAGCGCCGCCTCCATCCGCCGGGCGCTGGACGCGGGCCGGGACTCGGACCAGATCCTGGATTTCCTGGCCCGGCACAGTGCCACAGAAATTCCACAGCCGCTGCGCTACCTGGTGGAAGATACGGCGGCCCGGCACGGCCGGCTGCGGGTAGGTGCCGCGGGCAGCTACCTGCAGAGCGACGACGACGGCATGCTGGCCGAGCTGCTCGGCACCCCGTCGCTGGCGGGGCTGGGCCTGCAGGCGCTCGCGCCGACGGTGCTGGTGTCCCGGGCGGGGGCTCGCGAACTGGCCCTCGCGCTTCGCGAGCTCGGGTTGGCTCCGGCGCTTGCTGACGTCGACGATCCCGTGGTCAGGTTGGCCCGCCCCTCCCCTGTCCGGCCCGGCTGGGCCGCCGTCGCGCCTGCTCCGGCCTCCCGCCCGGGGCCGGGCCCGGAAGAGGTATCCGCCCAGCTGGCCGCCCTGCGCAGCGGGCCCCCGTCTGGCCCTGCCAGCACCGAGGCCGCGCCGCAGCTCGGCCTGGAGGTCCTGCGCAAGGCCATCCGGCTCAAAAGCCCCGTCCACATCTCCATGGTGGATGGCCTGGGGAATCAGGAGCAGCAGATCCTTGTTCCCCTCTCCGTGAGCGGCGGCCGGGTCCGGGTCTACGACCCGCGGCGTGAGACCGAACGCGTTGTCTCCATCCACCGCGTCATGGACGTGGAACTCGTTGAGGGCGCCCCTGCCACCGCCGGTGCCCAGAAGGACAAGAACAGATGACCGACGGCCCCCTGATTGTGCAGAGCGACAAGACCATCCTGCTGGAAGTGGATCATCCGCAGGCCACCGAGGCACGGCATGCCATTGCCGCCTTCGCCGAGCTGGAGCGCGCCCCGGAGCACATGCACAGCTACCGGCTGACCCCGCTGGGGCTCTGGAATGCCCGCGCGGCCGGACTGGACGCCGAGCAGGTGCTGGACACGCTGCTGAAGTACTCGCGCTTTCCGGTACCGCACGCGCTGCTGATCGACGTCGAGGAAACCATGTCCCGCTACGGCCGGCTGCGGCTGGAGAAGGATGCCGTGCACGGACTGGTGATGCGCACCGACGACTATCCAGTGCTCGAAGAGGTGATCCGGGCCAAGAAGATCGAGCCGCTGCTGGGACCGCGGATCGACCCGATGACCGTCGTCGTGCATTCCTCCCAGCGCGGGGCCCTGAAACAGCAGCTCCTGAAGATCGGCTGGCCGGCGGAGGACCTGGCCGGCTACGTGGACGGGGCACCGCATCCTATGGCGCTGAATGACGACGGCTGGCACCTGCGCCCCTATCAGCAGCTGGCGGTGGAGAACTTCTGGGCCGGCGGTTCCGGTGTCGTCGTGCTGCCCTGCGGGGCGGGAAAGACGCTGGTGGGCGCCGGGGCGATGGCCACCAGCCAGACCACCACGCTGATTCTGGTCACCAACACGGTCTCCGCCCGGCAGTGGAAGGACGAACTGCTGCGGCGCACGTCCCTGACCGAGGATGAGATCGGCGAATACTCCGGTGCCGTGAAGGAGGTCCGGCCGGTCACCATCGCCACCTACCAGGTCCTGACCATGAAGCGCGGCGGGCTGTACCCGCACCTGGAACTGCTCGATGCCAACGACTGGGGCCTGATCATCTACGACGAGGTGCACCTGCTGCCGGCCCCGATCTTCCGGATGACGGCCGATCTGCAGGCGCGACGGCGGCTGGGCCTGACCGCAACGCTGGTCCGGGAGGACGGCCGCGAAGGTGAAGTCTTCTCGCTGATCGGACCCAAGCGCTACGACGCGCCGTGGAAGGACATCGAAGCACAGGGCTACATTGCGCCGGCGGATTGCGTGGAGGTCCGGGTGGACCTGCCCCGCGACGAGCGGATGGCCTACGCGATGGCCGAAGACGCGGACAAATACCGGCTCTGTTCCACCAGCGAAACCAAGACAGCCGTCGTCGAGCAGTTGGTCCGGGCGCATCTGGACGAGCAGCTGCTGGTGATCGGCCAGTACATCGACCAGCTGGACGAGATCGCCGAGCGGCTTAGCGCGCCGGTGATCAAGGGCGAAACGTCTGTTAAGGAACGGCAGAGGCTCTTCGACGCCTTCCGGCGCGGGGAGATCCACACCCTGGTGGTTTCCAAGGTGGCCAACTTCTCCATCGACCTGCCGGAGGCTTCCGTGGCGATCCAGGTCTCCGGTTCCTTCGGCTCCCGTCAGGAGGAGGCACAGCGGCTGGGCCGGCTGCTGCGCCCCAAGGCGGACGGAAGGTCCGCACGGTTCTATACCCTGGTGGCCCGGGACACGCTGGACCAGGACTTCGCGGCCAAGCGCCAGCGGTTCCTGGCGGAGCAGGGTTATGCCTACCGGATCCTGGACGCGAAGGACATCAAAGGGGTTCCCGGCGCCAGCGCCTGAACCCGCACCGCCAGGTATGGGACCGGTCCGGCACCTATGGCGGGCTTGGCTCCATCAACCCCGCCATAGGTGCCGGATGGACCATGACAGTTCCATACCCCGGGCGTAGTCTTGGCACCACATCCCAACGGCGCGGAGGATTCCCATGGACACGGACAGCACCGTTGTCAGGCATTACAGCACCGGCGGTCTGGAGCAGAAGCTTCTAACCGGGCTGCGGACCATGGGCCGTGACCCAAACCATCTCAGCTCCGATGACCTGATGGGGGCCGACCAGTTCCATATCGGCGGGGCCGAGGCGGCCGAACAACTGGCCAGGGATATCGGCCTCGGGCCCGGCAACACGGTGCTGGACCTGGGCTGCGGGATCGGTGGCCCCGCGCGGCTCTTCGCACAAAAACTGGGCGCCCAGGTGCACGGGGTGGACATCACGCCGGAGTTCATTGAGGTGGCTAACTCATTGACCCGCCGCTGCGGACTGTCGGACCAGGTATCCTTCACCAACGCCAGCGCCACGGACCTGCCATTTGCTACCGGGGAATTTGATGCGGCCACCATGCTGCACGTGGGAATGAACATCGAGGATAAGGCCGCCGTGTTCGGTGAGGCCGCGCGGGTGGTCCGGCACGGTGGCATGTTTGCCATTTTCGACGTGATGCAGCTGGGCCAGGAGGAACCCGATTTCCCGCTGCCGTGGGCCAGCGGGCCGCAGATGTCCTTTGTGGCGCCTCCCCTGGCATACTCGGACCTGCTGGAAGCGGCGGGTTTCGAGGTGGTGTCCGAAAGGAACATGCTCAAGTCCGCCGTGGAGTTTATGGAACGCGCCCAGTCCCGCGCGGCCCAAAACGGGCCGCCGCCGATCGGTATCCATCTGGTGCTGGGACCCGAGGGTGCCGTGCGGATGGGGAACCTCCTTACGGCGTTCCGCTCCGGGGCGCTGGCACCGATAGAGATCCTCAGCCGCCGCAGCTGAGGCGCCGGAGAACTCCTCACGCGCCGGGGCCGCCGCTCCCGGACAATTCCACCGTTGCACCGGCGGCCGCCGACTCGTAGGCGGCAAGAATGACCTCCACGACGTGGCGGGCGTGTGTGGTCGGCACCGAACCCTGGCCGCCGTCCAGCGTACGGGCAAAATCCTGCATCTGGTTCAGGAACGCCTCCTGCAGGACTTCATCGTCGTCGCCGTTCTCATGGAGCCTGGTCGTCACGCCGTCCCGGCGAAGAAAGGTCCCCCGGGCCGGATCCGCCGTGAGAGTGCCGTGTTCGCACACCACCATCAGCTCGTCCACGTAGTGTGGCGTGTCGGAGACCACGGAGATGGAGACGGACACACCGTTGGCAAGCGTCAGTGCGATGGTGCCATCGGTCTCCACCGGGGATCCGAACCGGTGCAGGGTGGATGCGCGGACGCTCACCACGGGTGCGCCGCCAAGCCAGATCGAACGGTCCAGCAGGTGAGCGCCAATGTTCATCAGCGCACCCCCACCGGCCATGACCGGGTCAAGGAACCAGGCGGAGCGCGAGCCCGGCCGGTAGTCGGTGCTGCGGTAATCGTGGATCAGCTGCACCGGCCCCAACGTCCCGGCAGCCAGGGCACGTGCCACGGCAACCTTCTCGGGCAGGAAGTGCTGGATTTGCCCGACCGCCAACGTCACACCCGCGACCCGGCACGCCGATGCCATCTCGTCGCAGGCGTCCAGCGTCGTCGCCATCGGCTTTTCCACCAGCACGTGCAGACCGCGAGCGGCCGCCTCCAGGACCATCTCCCGATGCAAGGCATGCGGGGTATTGACGACGACGGCATCGACTTCTCCGCTGTCCAGCAGTTCCCGGTAGTCAGTAAAAACGGCCGCGCCATGCCTACCGGCCACGGCCTCTGCGGCCGGTGCCCGCAGGTCGCAGACGGCTGCGAGCACCAAGCCGTCCACCGCTGCCGCTGCCTGCGCGTGGAAACCCGCGACCGCGCCCGCCCCAATAATTCCGATGCGGCGCATATCTGGTCCTTTCCCGCGGTCTGTACCGGCACCTTACGCTTTAGCCTCAGGTCTGACTGTGCCCGCGGCCCCATCCAGGGTGACAACCGCGCCCGTCCTCAGCAGCACGGTGGCCTCGGGCACCCCAACCACCGCCGGAATCCCGTATTCCCGCGCGACGACTGCCCCGTGGGAGTTGGCGCCGCCCATCTCCATGACCAGGCCCCCTGCGGTGAGGAACAGCGGCGTCCAGCCGGGGTCTGTGGACGGTGCTACCAGTATCTCGCCGGGTTCCAACCGGGCGCCCAC
>DATIMB010000078.1:0-5709 GCA_035475875.1 Micrococcaceae bacterium | reverse complement strand
TCGCGCATACCCAGGCCAACCCGCGGGCCGAAGGTATTCGCGCGGGCGAGTTGTGGGCGGAGCGGCTTGACTCAGGGTTGCCTCCGGAGGCCTCTGGCCCAGGGTTGCCTCCGGAGGCCCATGGCCCGGACGCGGAACGGAGAGCTGCCCCTGGACCGGAGGTGCGCCGCAGGGCGGTCGAAATCCTGGAGTCGGTGGGATTCGGTGTTGAGTCGGATGAAAACTGGACCAGCATCAGACTCGATGTCTGTCCGCTGCTGAAGGCAGCACGGCAGACCCCCGAAGTGGTTTGTGCTGTGCATCTGGGCCTGGTGCGCGGCTCCCTGAAGTCGATGGGCGCGGATCCGGAGCAGGCCGAACTCATTCCTTTTGCCAAACCGGGCGCCTGCCTGCTGTACCTGGGGGAGCGGGCTGCCGCGGACGCTGTCAGGTCCGCGTCGGGACGTGAGACTCTGGAGGCATGAGCAGAGGTTTTCTGTCCGAATCCGGAGGACCGCGGGGACCGGCGGGTCCGCGTGACCCGGGGGACGCCTGGGTGGAGGGCGACCGGGGAAGGTTCTGGGGACGGTTCGGGGCTGCCGGTGTTCTGGTGCACGATCCAGCGCGGGGGATTCTGTTGCAGCACCGGGCCGAATGGAGCGATCAGGGCGGGACCTGGGGTTTGCCCGGTGGGGCGCTCCACCTGGGGGAAGACGCGGTCAGCGGAGCGTTGCGCGAAGCGCGGGAAGAGGCAGCCGTTCCGGCGGAGGATATCCAGGTGCTCTTCACCTCGGTATTTGATGTGGGCTACTGGTCCTACACCACGGTGGCGGCGCGCGTCGTCAGGCCGTTCGAAGCGGAAATTACGGATCCGGAAAGCATTGAGCTGAGCTGGGTCCCGGTGGACCAGGTGGAGGCCCGGCCCCTGCATGCCGGCTTCGCCGCGGCATGGCCGGGATTGCGCTCCCGCCTCGACGGCGGCCTCGAGGCTTAGTCTCGGCCGGTGCAGCGCCGCATGCGCCGACGTCATTCGGCAGGTGCCTGCCCCATGCCCTGCAACGGGGTCCACCAGGTGGCGGGCGCGGCGACGGTGAAGCGCCGGCCGGTCAGCTCGTCCGGGATAATCCGGACGAAATGGTCCTTCCGTCCGGCCTCCCACGGGAAGAGCAGCAGTCCCACTGTCTCCAGTACTTCCTGTGCCGGCCGAACCTCCTTAGCGTGGCCCTTGGCCACGACACTCCAAGCCACGCCGCTCACGGGATCAACCCCGTCGGCCTCAAGGGCCACAGGCTCGGAACCGGCGCTGCCGGCAAGCTTGTTTCCGGTTCCGGTGCGGAATACCAGGCTGCCGTGGTCCACTACATAATTGAGCGGAAAGATGTGTGGCTGTCCGTCCAGCCACAGCGCGAGCCTGCCGACCGATACGCTGCGCAGCAGGTTCCAGCATTCGTGGATGCCGAGCTCCTCCGTCCGGGGAGCGGCCAGGTTCTCTGTCATGGCACCGAGCCTAACGCCGTCGTAGGACCGCAGATAGGGCCTTAGGACCCATAGCCGCACGGCTGCCGTGGCAGGAAGCGATCCGGGCGGGATAGGCTGGCCGTGCAGGGGCCGGCTGGGGATCCGGACAGCGCGAACAGGAGCCCGGTAAACAGGCACCGGGCGCTGCTCCTGGGACTTACCGTCGGAAGGATTCAACGATGGACGTGGAGATTCTGGGCGACCACGATAAGCCGGGAGACCTTCCGGCGCTACCGTTCAGCGCGGGAACCAGGATTGAGGATCTGCTGCGGGAGTTCGTCTCCCGCGCCGACGAACTGCTCCACACCCAGGAGCGCATGCGGGGCCTTCTGGAAGCAGTGATGTCCATTGCCGAGGACCTTAGCCTCGAGGCCGTGTTGGACCGGGTGGTCAGCAGTGCTTGCCGGCTGGTAGGAGCACAGTACGGCGCGCTGGGAGTGATTGGCCGTGACGGTGCACTGAGCCATTTCATCACCGTGGGCATTGACCAGGACATCGCCGCCACGATCGGCGACCTGCCTACCGGGCACGGCGTGCTGGGCCTGCTGATCCGCGAACCCCGGCCCATCCGGATGCACGACCTTAGCCAACATCCGGCCGCCTACGGATTCCCGCCAAACCATCCGCCGATGGTGTCCTTCCTGGGCGTCCCGGTCCGTGTCAGGGACGCGGTTTTCGGCAACCTGTACCTGACGGAGAAGGACGGCGGGGGCGACTTCACGGCGGAGGACGAGGAGTTGGCCATTGCGCTGGCTGCCGCGGCCGGAGTCGCAATCGAAAATGCCAGGCTGTTCGACGACGGCCACCGCCGGCAGCTGTGGCGGGAGGCGTCCATGGACGTCAGCGGGCGGATGATGGGAACCGGCCAGGAGGGTCCGGTCTCCGGGCTGAACCTGATCGCGGAACGGGCGCTGCAGGTTACCGATTCCGCCGTGGCAGTGATTGCCGTTCCCGACGAGCTCGGTCAGGGTATGTACTGCGCGGCGGCCGTGGGCATGGAGGAGACCGAGCTGAAGGGGCGGCCGCTGCAGCTGGATTCGCCGGCGGTGGCGCAGGTATTGCGCAGCGGGGTATCGGCCGCCCTCTGGGACAGCACCGAGGTCCTGGGGCAGGCTGCCGGTGAGGATTCCGGACCGGCCCTGGTTGCAGCACTGGGGCCGAGCGGGCCCAACCAGGGGGTGCTGATCCTGCTCCGCCGCCAGGGGGGCGGAGGGTTCGCACCGGTGGATGTTGAGATGAGCGCTGTCTTTGGTTCACATGTGGCCCTGGCACTGGAGCTGGCGCGGGCCCGGCGGATGCGCGAAGAGCTGGCCGTCTTCAAAGACCGGGACCGGATAGCGCGCGACCTCCACGACGTGGTGATCCAGCGCCTATTCGCGGCCGGTCTGAGCATGCAGAGCCTGCGCCGGTTCACCGCGGAGCCCACCGCACTGGACCGGATCAGTGCGGTGACCAGCGAACTGGACGAAACCATCCGGGAGCTGCGGGCCACCATCTATTCGCTGCGGGGCGCGGCAGGTGACCGCGAGCTGCTCAGCAGCCGGATCCTGCGGACCATCCAGGACGGCGCAAAATCCATTCCCTTTAGCCCGCGGCTGCGGCTCTCGGGGCCGGTTGACTCGGCGGTACCGCCCGCTGTCGGCGAACATCTGCTGGCAGTGCTCTCGGAGGGGCTCAGCAATGCCGTCCACCATGCGGCCGCGAGTGCCATTGAAATTTCAGTCACCGCCGAGCAGGGCCGTCTGGAGCTCCGAGTGGACGACGACGGCCGCGGCTTCAGCGATCCGGCACATCGGAGCGGCCTGGACAACATGGTTCATCGGGCGCAGTTGCTGGGCGGTGCACTAGAGATTGACAGCGCCCCGCGGGCCGGCACGCGTCTCATGTGGTCCGTGCCCGTGGCGTAGCGTCTGGCGCGCCATCCGACAAGGCTCCGGCTGCTGGTTTTAGCGCACCGAGCAGCAGCCAGAGTATGGCGAGGGTTGCGATTGCAATGACGCCCACCGGAACCATGACCGTCCATTGCGGCGCCTCGCCCCGAACCGACGCTACAAGGGGCGTGACAAGGATCGGCAAGCAGGTCAGCCCTAGGAACACCAGGGAGCCAACGCCGAAGGAGGGACCGACCGGGTGCCGGCGGAACAGGAGTAATCCGCTCGCGCACACCGCCGGGAGGAAGAAGGACAGGTCCAGAACGTGGACGGGATTGGTGGGAATATTCCATCTTGCCGCGCTCGTCGAGGGGCGTCCGTTCACCAGGTCGGGGAGGATCTCGCTTAGCCAAAGAGCGGCGAACACGACCGCAGCGGCAACCAGAAACGAGCCCGCCAGCCGCCCTGCGTTATCCGGGACGCGTTCCCCGCCCGGTGCGAAGATGAGCGCCGCAAGACAACCGGCAAGAGCGAAGCCTGACAGTCCGAGGACAGCCACCCAGAGCAGGAACAGCGGCCCGAAGTGGATGGAGAACGCGTAGATTGCGTAGTTGTAGGCGGTGAAAGCCAGGACCCCGAGCAGGGAAAACCAGGATCTCCTCGAACCCCGGACTGCAAGCAGGACCAGGACCAGCGTCAGCGGTGCAACCACGAACAGGCTCACAAGGTCCTGTGCGATGCCAGCGTCGGAAAGCACAGGCGTTTCCAGCCCATAGATCCGTTCAGGCATCACAAGGGCAATAATGTTGCTCGTTGCCGCGAGCAAAGCCGTCGCGGCCGATAGCCCAGCCCACAGGGACGGCAGCCGGTGCAGCGCCTCTGTCCGGTTGCTGGTACTACGTAACCCGCTAATGGCGCACGCCCCATTCCGGAATGGAAGGCCGTGCAGTGAATGGCACAATTCCCAACAGGGCAAGATCCAGAATGAGTTCCAACAGGCCCAGCCCAAAATAGGCACTCTGCAGCCAGGAATAACCGAGGATGGCCAGTTCGGTGAATATCCAGATCAGCATTCCGAAGCCGGCAACAGCGGCCACCGCCGGTGCCCAGGAGTGCCGCATCAGCAGCACAATGGCCGCCGCCAACTGCGTTCCACCGACAACGAAGCCCAGGATTAGCCCGGGAACGAGGGCGGAGGAAAACCCGGCAGCGGCCAGCCCTTCGAGCGGGATTCCTGCACCGCCGAAGGCAATAGCCATCACGGCGCCGGCGAAGGATGATGCCGCACCGAAAATCAGAAGTGCGCTAAGGACAAGGGAAAACGGCCGGAGGGAAGGCGAATGACGCACGACAGTGGTCCTTTCAAATATCGATGCTGGGCCGGCGTAGGGACACAGTCATCAGCTTCCGTCGGGAAGTCCGCCCTTGGCTCCATGCGCCAGGAACACGGCAGCCTGCGTTCGCCGTTCAAAGCCGAGTTTCCCCAACAGTGACGAGACGTAATTCTTGATGGTCTTTTCTGCCAGGAACATTTCCTGGCCGATCTGCCGGTTCGTCAGACCCTGGCCGATCAGGCTCAGCACCCGGCGCTCTTGCGGGCTCAGTGCGGCCGTCCGCGGGTCAAGGGCAACGGGTTCGGAAAGGCCCGCGATGACCCGAGCCTCCAAATCCGCGTCGAAGAGTGACTCGCCGTTGGCGGCGCGCCGCAGCGCGGTGACCAGGTCGGTTCCCTGGATTTCCTTCAGCACATATCCCGCTGCGCCGGCCAATACCGCCCCACGCAAGGCCTGGTCGTCGTCGTAGCTGGTGAGGATCAGGCAGCGGAGGGAAGGATCCACTGAGCGCACGTCGCGGCAGACCTCGATTCCCGTTCCATCCGGGAGCCGCGCATCGAGGACGGCGACGTCCGGGTGCAGCGCAGGAATGCGGCGCGTGGCTTCCACCGCGGATCCGGTCTCGCCGACAACAACAAACCCTTCACCTTCAAGAAGATCCTGGAGTCCACGGCGGACCAGTTCATGGTCATCCAAAATGAAGACACGCAGGGGGATGACGCCCTGCCGTACCTGGCCCTCACCGGCGGTTGGCTGCCCCACGATAGCTCCTCTCCCGCGGATCGCAACGACCCGCATGTAGCGGAAAGCGGTCGCTTAGAGACCGACCCCTTACCTGACCCGGGTGGCACCCGGTAGATCAATTGTCGCCATTGGCAAGGACTGTCACTAGGGCCGAAAGTCCATTCCGGCAGCGGACCGCCTGTCCGGCGAGGCGCATGCCGCAGGCAGCCCGCAACGCGAGGTGACTTTTGACCCTATGCGTTTCCGGCGGATTCCTCGAAAAT
>DATIMB010000077.1:0-4896 GCA_035475875.1 Micrococcaceae bacterium | reverse complement strand
TCGTAGCCGGTCAGCTCGGAAATCTGCGTCAGCCTGTACCGCACCGTGTTGCGGTGCAGGGTCAGCGCCTCCGCCACCGCGGCCACGGAGCCGTTGAGCTGCAGGTAGGTCTCCAGCGTGCTGACCAGTTCGGAGCCGTGCACCGCGTCGAAGGAGAGCAGCGGCGCCAGCGCTTCGGCTGCCATGTCCGCCATTGGCACGTCCTCGCTGGCCAGCAGCAGGGAGGTCAGGCTGAGCCGTTCCGGTTCGTTCACCGGCAGGCCGCGGGTGGCGGCCTCCTTGGCCTCGAAGTAGCTCCAGCGCAGCCCGTTGGCCTGTGCATATGCCCCGCCGATGCCCACCGGGGCGGAAATGCCGACGTCGGCCATCTGCTGGCTGAGGGCCTGGCCCAGCAGCGCAGCCTCGCCATGCTGCGCCGGGCAGACGACCAGCAGCTCGTTCTGCTCGCCGTTGCCCAGCGTGGCAGCCACGGCGCCCTCCAGCGGTTGCGGCAGCGCCATCGTGGCCAGCGTGCGGAACTGCGGTGCCGCGGCCTGCACCAGCAGCACCACGTTCTTGGCAGCCGGGTTGATCTGCACGCTCTGCAGCCGTGCGGCCGCATCCGGGGCGTCCAGGGTGCCGCGGATGATGTCCTGCAGCACCTGTCCGGCCAGCTGCCGGGCGGCGCGGCGGCGCTGCACCAGGTTGTTCAGCTCCACGCTGATCAGGCCCTTCGCATAGTCCACGATGCCGTCGTCGTCGTACGGCCTGCGCAGCCAAAGCGTGCTGGCATCGCGCTTACCTGTTGCCAGCGCCACCGGCATCCAGCGCTCGTCATCAACGGTGCTGCCGGGCGAAGTGCTGTACAGCTCGCTGCGGAACTGGGTGACCACCACATCGCTGCGCACCATGCCGGCAAGCTTTCCCAGCAGCGCGCCCAGCCCGCCGCCGGAGAGCAGCGACTGCGCCAGCACCTGGTGCTGGGCCAGCAGCCGCTCCAGCTTGGCATAGTGGTCCGCGGAACGTGCGTCCGCCACCAGCTTGCCGATGGCAATGAATGGGGTGGCATAGGGGACCTCGACGACGGGCACGCCCCAGCGGTTGGCCTCGGCAATGAGCGCTTGCGGGACCTCGTCATGCCCCAGCCCGATGCCGAAGCCGATGCCCACGGCGCCCGCCCGCCTGACCTGCCGTACAAAGGCGCGCTGGATGGCCGCCGTCTGCGCGCGCACCCCGGTGGTCAGGATCAATTCCCCGCCGCTGAGGAAGGGCTGGGGATTCTCCAGTTCGGTCACCGCCGCCCATTCGATGGGCGTGCCGAGGGTGGCGCTGGCGGCGCCGAGGTTACGCAGCTGCAGCTGCGGGACGGCGAGCAGATCCGCCAGCGAGAGGGCCATAGACCAATTATACGATCGCACTAATGTGAGGAATCCCATGGTGCAATCGGCCATTCACCAGCAGCGCCGGCGTGGCCTAGGCTCGTGACAGGTCCCGCAGCAGCACCGGGCTGCCGGACACCGGCAGCGTGCACCGGTCTGCGGACAATCAGATTGGAGAGGTTGTACACCGTGGTTCAAACCTTGCAGAACTTCATCAACGGCGCCTTCGTCCCGGCCACCGGCTCGGAGACGATGGACATCGTTAACCCCACCAACGGGGAGATCGTGGCGGTTTCGCCCGTTTCCAGTGCCGCGGACATCGATACGGCCATGGACGCAGCCGCCCGGGCTTTCCGCCTCTGGAAGCGGACCACGCCGTCGCAACGGCAGGCCGTGCTGCTGAAGCTGGCAGATGCCCTGCAGGCCCGCAGCCCTGAGCTGGTGGAGGCGCAGCACCGCAACACCGGCCAGGTCCGGCAAATGATCGCGGACGAGGAGGTGGCCGTCGGTGCCGACCAGCTGCGCTTCTTTGCCGGCGCCGCCCGGCTGCTGGAGGGCAAATCCGCCGGCGAGTACATGGACGGCTTCACCTCCTATGTACGCCGCGAACCGGTGGGTGTGGTCGCGCAGGTAACGCCGTGGAACTACCCGCTGCTGATGGCCATCTGGAAGATCGGCCCGGCGCTGGCGGCGGGAAACACGATTGTGCTCAAGCCCAGCGACACGACCCCGGAAAGCACCTTGGTGCTGGCTGATCTTGCCAAGGACATCCTGCCGCCCGGCGTGCTCAACATCGTGCTGGGCAACGGCGCCACCGGTGCGGCCATGGTGGCGCACAAGGTTCCGGCAATGGTCTCCATCACCGGCTCGGTCCGGGCCGGCATCGCGGTTGCCACCGGCGCCGCCGCCGGCCTGAAGCGGGCCCACCTGGAGCTGGGAGGCAAGGCTCCCGCCGTCGTCTTCGCCGACGCTGACCTGGGCAAGACCGCCCAGGCCATCGCGGAATTCGCCTTCTTCAACGCCGGACAGGACTGCACCGCCATCACTCGGGTGCTGGTGGAGGAATCCGCGCACGACGAACTGGTGCAGGCCCTGGCCACCGCGACGAGGGGGCTGGAGACCGGGCATGAGGATGACAGCCGGAACTACTTCGGACCGCTGAACAACGTGAACCACTTCAACGCGGTGTGCAATGTGGTGGAGAGCATTCCGGAGTACGCCACCGTCGTCACCGGCGGCAAGCGGTCGGGGGAGAAGGGCTTCTTCTTCGAAGCCACCATTGTTGACGGCGTGCGGCAGACGGACGACATCGTGCAGAAGGAAACCTTCGGCCCGGTGCTGACGGTGCAGACATTCAGGACCGAGGAAGAGGCCGTGGAAATGGCCAACGACGTGGACTACGCGCTGGCGTCCAGTGTCTGGACCAGCAACCACGGGACGGCGATGCGCGTCTCCCGCGACCTGGATTTCGGCGCCGTCTGGATCAATACACACATCATGCTCACGGCGGAGATGCCGCACGGCGGGTTCAAGCAGTCCGGCTACGGCAAGGATTTGTCGATGTACGGGGTCGAGGATTACACGCGGATCAAGCATGTGATGAGTGCGCTGGACGCTTAGTTCGACGACGACGGCGGCTGGCTGGTGCGGGTTCGGCCCCGGGCACGTTTTGCCGGCGCTTAGACACAGCCGGAGCGTCGCGCGCTCGCAGGGCTCGCTTCACGCCGCACGCGGCCGTGATGCGCGCCTACACAAAACGCGCCCGGCGGCTTTGAGGGTCCGTCAACTTGGTTTGGGCTCCGTGCCCGCAAATATCAGCATGAATTAGAAAGGAAGAACAGATGGCAGAGATTCAGTACCGGTTGGAGCAGAAGCGGCGGATTGTCGGGGAGTTCCCTGGGCCTAAGTCCGTTGCGCTGAGCGAGCGGCGGAAGGCCGTCGTGGCCGGCGGCGTCGCCTCGAGTGTTCCGGTTTACGTCGCGGACGCCGACGGCGGCATCATCACCGATGTGGACGGCAACTCGTTCATCGACCTGGGCGCCGGCATCGCGGTGACCAGCGTCGGAGCCTCGGATCCCGCCGTCGTCGACGCCGTCCAAGAGCAGGTCCAGCACTTCACCCACACCTGCTTCATGGTCACCCCCTACGAGGGCTACGTCGCCGTTGCGGAGGAGCTGGCCAAGCTGACCCCGGGCGACCACGAGAAGCGCTCCGTGCTCTTCAACTCCGGCGCGGAGGCGGTGGAGAACGCGGTCAAGGTGGCGCGCCTGGCCACCGGCCGCGACGCCATTGTGGCCTTCGACCACGCATACCACGGCCGCACCAACCTGACCATGGCGCTGACCGCCAAGGCCATGCCGTACAAGACCAACTTCGGCCCGTTCGCGCCGGAGATCTACCGCGTGCCGATGAGCTACCCGTACCGTGAAGAGGCAGACATCAAGGGTGAAGAGGCCGCCCAGCGTGCCATCACCATGATCGAGAAGCAGATCGGCTCCGACTCCGTCGCCGCCATCCTGATCGAGCCGATCCAGGGCGAGGGCGGCTTCATTGTCCCGGCCGAGGGCTTCCTGCCCGCGCTGGCGGCCTGGGCTAAGGAAAAGGGCATCGTCTTCATCGCCGACGAGGTGCAGTCCGGCTTCTGCCGCACCGGTTCCTGGTTCGCCTCTCAGCACGAGGGCGTTGTGCCGGACATCATCACCATGGCCAAAGGCATTGCCGGCGGCCTGCCGCTGAGCGCCATCACCGGCCGGGCAGACCTGATGGACGCCGTCCACCCCGGCGGTCTTGGCGGGACCTACGGCGGTAACCCGGTGGCCTGTGCGGCCGCACTGGGCGCAATCCAAACCATGCGCGACTACGACCTGAACGCCCGGGCGCAGCACATCGAGCAGATTGTGATGGGCCGTCTCGGTGCCCTGATGGAGGAAATGGGCGACGGCGGCATCGTCGGCGACCTGCGTGGCCGGGGCGCCATGCTGGCTATCGAACTGGTCAAGCCTGGCACCGCGCACACCACCAAGGAGCCCAACCCCGAGGCCACCAAGGCGATTGCCGCGGCGTGCCTGCAGGCCGGCGTGGTTATCCTGACCTGCGGTACCTACGGCAACGTGGTCCGGCTGCTGCCGCCGCTGGTGATCAGCGACGAGCTGCTGGAAGACGGACTGGACGTGCTGGTGGAGGCCATCCGCGCCAACGCGTAAGCCCACGAACGCTCCTGGCCCGCGCCGGACGCTCCTGGCCCGCGCCAGCGGGTAAGCGCACGGACGCTCCCGGCCCGCGCCGGACGCTCCTGGCCCGCATAAACGCTGTTGCCCAACAGCGGTTATGCGGGCTAGCCGCGTCTTAGGCGGGCTACCCGCGTTTTAGGCGGGCCAGCCGCGTCTTAGCCAAGCCAGGAGCAGTCCTCTATCTCCGTCATCGGGCGCCTTTGCCAATCCGGCGGTATCCGCGCCAAAAACCGCAATCCCGCAGGTAAAGTCTGAGCTACCAATGCTGGAGCGCAGCGCATCCGCCGTGAAATACGGGCTGAAGTGCG
>DATIMB010000076.1:0-4198 GCA_035475875.1 Micrococcaceae bacterium | reverse complement strand
GTCGGCATCAGCTCCGCGGCCCTGCGCGAATCCGCCAACCGGGGCCGGTCTTCCGAGCCTGCCAGCAGCAGCGTCGGCACCTGGATGGCAGCGACTCCCGCCTCGGAGACACCGGATTCCTGCTCGTTAAGGCGCATATACGCGAGCATCGCCAGCGGATCGTTGGCCAGGAAGGCTGCCCTGGTGTGCGGATCCACGGCTTTACCCATCTGCTCCTCCCAGCCGGCGATGAAACCGGCCATTCCGTCGGCTGTCAGCGCGCGCTCCCAATCGGGGAAGAAAAGCCGGCCGATGGTGCCGGGCCGGATCCGGTACGTTCCGGCCAACGAAATGAACGACCGCATGCGCTGTGGCTGTTCCGCGGCCAGACTGAAGCCCACCCTCGCCCCCAGCGAATAGCCCAGATAGTGGGTGCTGTCGGTCCCGGTTTCCGCCAGCACCGCCAACAGATCCCCCGCCACCAGGTCCATGCGGTATGCCTGGGACTCGTGCGGCTTGCCGCTGCGGCCATGCCCGCGAAGGTCCACGGTGGTGACCCGGTAGTTTTCGGCGAGTACCTTCAGGTAGCCCAGGCCGCGCCAGATCGCCTTGGACAGGGCGCTGCCGTGCACCAACATCAGCGGCTCGCCTTCCCCCGCCACATCGAAGGCGACCTGGACGCCGTCGTCGGCATTGGTGGCAAAGGACGGCATCAGCGTGCCGCCGCGGGACGGGAAGCCACCATGGCGGCTGTGCAAGCCACGGCCATCCGGCGAAGTGCCGCCGGGAAAGCCAGAACGGCCGCGGAAGCCAAAACGGTCGGGGAAGGTGCTGAAATCATGCCTCCAACTTACCGATGCCCGCCCAGCCCGGCCCAATGCAAAGCTTTGGACGCGGCTCCCCCGCTCGTCCGCAACCGCGACTATCAGCCACCGAAGGCGCTGCGGGCGCTCCCCGCCGGCTACCGGCCCCGCCTGGCGGGCTCGGCCCAACCAGCGTGAGACGATCTAGGGGTGGCAGGGCTGAACCAACGACTAACGGGTATCGACGCGGCCCGTGGGCTGGCCCTGCTGGGCATGATCGCGACCCACACGCTCCCGCTCTTTGACGGCCCCGACGCCAACCCTTCATTCGTGGGCCTGGTCTTCTCCGGCCGCTCGGCGGCGCTCTTTGCCGTGCTGGCCGGGATCGGTCTGGCGCTGCTGAGCGGCAAGGAGTCGCCGCACCATGGGCGAATGCTGGGCGCGGACCGTCGTGCGGTCGCGGGACGGGCCGTGGTGATCCTGGCCGCCGGGCTGACGTTGGGTCTGGTGCAGGTCGGTGTCGCCATCATCCTGGTGCACTATGCCGTGCTCTTCCTGTGCCTGCTGCCCTTCCTTGGGCTCCGGCTGAGGCCGCTGGCCGTTTGGGCGGTGGGATGGGTGGTCATTTCGCCGATCGCGGCTTACCTTATCCGGCCAATGCTGACCGGATGGCTGGGCCAACGCCAGCTCTCCGGCAACCCGTCATGGGACTCGCTGCAGACTGTTCACGGCGCCACCGGGGTGCTTTCCGACGTCTTCTTCACCGGTTACTACCCGGTGTTCCAGTGGATCGGCTACCTGCTGATCGGACTGGTGATCGGCCGGCTGGAACTGCGCCGCCTGGCCGTGCAGCTGTCCCTGATCATCGGCGGCGCACTGCTGGCTTTTGCGGCAACCGGGGTTGCGGGTTTCATGATGGATTACCTGGGCGGCGAAAAAGCCCTGCTTGGCACGGCCCAGGCAGCCAGGTGGCCGTTGAAATCGCTGCTGCAGGTGGACCTCGCCTGGGTTGACCAAAGCGGATCCTGGTGGTGGCTGGCCACGGCGGCGCCGCATGCGGGGACCACGCTGGATCTGGTCCAATCCGCCTCCGCCGCAGCCGCCGTCGTCGGCCTCTGCCTGCTGCTCACCCACCGGCTGCCGCGGATCCTGCTCCCGCTGTCCGGCGCTGGCGCCATGACCCTGACCCTGTACACCTTGCACGTTTGGGCCTTGGGCCGGACGGTCCACGGCCTGCCGCCCGACTGGTCGGCCCTGGCGCTGTTCCTGGCCCACGCCGCCGTCGCCCTTCTGGTAGGGACGCTCTTCGCACTGCTGGGTTGGCGGGGGCCGCTGGAGCTGCTGGCGCACGGCGCAGCGGCGCTGGCTGGAGCACGACGGCGAGAGCACGTTGCGCGGCGAGGCCGGGAGGGCGTGCGGTACAGGCAGCCACTGCGCTAAAGCCGGAAGCTTGCGCCGCGATTTGGAAGATGCCGCCGCTGCGGACGGATGCCGTGGACCTATCCAAAGCATCCGTCCCGAGCTGTGCCAACGGTCTGGAGCTACGTCAACCGGCGCGAGCGCCGGCAGTCCAAGCCCAGGCTATGCCGGCACCGAGCCGCCACGGAAGAGCTTGATAGCATCCCGCATGGCCTTGCGTGCCCGGGTCCGGTCCCCCGAGGCGTCGTAGGCGCAGGAGAGCCGGAACCAGGAACGCCAGTCCTGCGGCGCATCCTCGGCCTCCGCCTGGTATTTCCGGAATTCCAGATCCGCAGCCGCCCGGACAATCCGGCCACCCGGGGTCCGCGGCAAATCGTCCACTGGCAGTCCGCCTTCGGCTTCCAGCACCTTGGCCATTTTTTCCATCCGGGCACCGAACATCAGCTCGCGGATCAGCGCCCAGGCGCCCACCGGCGGTAGCACCATATAGGCCGCGCCGAGCGCCTTAGCGGTCCAGTTCGGGTCCTGCAGCAGCCAGACCGATTGCTGGACCATGACCACCAGGTAGAACACCAGCAGCAGGCAGATCAGGCCCACCCAGATCTTGGTTTTCGACATGTCCTACGCCTCCAGATCCAGATAGCCGTCCAAGCCGACTGTCAGCCCGGGACGCGAGGACACGGTCCGCACGCCGATCAGCACGCCGGGCATGAAGGACTCCTGGTTGAAGGAGTCGTGCCGGATGGTCAGTTGCTCGCCGAAGCTGCCCAGCAGCACCTCCTGGTGTGCCACCAGCCCGGACAGCCGGACGCTGTGCACAGGGATGCCGTCCACGGTGGCGCCGCGCGCGCCATCCAGCTGCTTTTCGGTGGCGTCCGGGGCGTCGGGGACGCCGGCGCCGGCGCGGGCCGCGGCAATGAGCGCCGCGGTGCGCAAGGCCGTCCCGGAGGGAGCGTCCACCTTCTTGGGATGGTGCAGCTCGATGATCTCCACCGAGTCAAAGTACTTTGCAGCCTTGGCAGCGAAAGCCGTGGCCAGCACGGATCCCAGCGCAAAGTTGGGCGCAATCAGCACTCCGGTCCGCGGATGATCTTCCAGCAGTGCGCGCAGGGCATCCAGTTTCTCCGCGGTCCAGCCGGTGGTCCCGACGACGGCGTCGATGTCGTGTTCGACGGCGAACCTGACGTTGGCTTCGCTGGAGTCCGGCACCGTCAGGTCGATCACGACCCGGGTTCCGGTGGAGACCAGTTCCTGCAGGTCATCGCCGCGTCCCAGCGCCGCGACAAGCTCCAGATCCGCCGCCTCGTTCACGGCCGCCACGGCCGCCCGGCCCATTCGGCCATGGGCACCCAGAACGGCCACCCGGAGTTTTTCAGTCATGCTTTAAGCCTAATCGCCGTCAGGCACCGCCTTGACCAGCAGCGGACTGTCCGGCCCCCACCCATTCCACCGAGCCGTCGGTGAAGAACTGCTCCTTCCAGATCGGAACCCGGTCCTTGATCCGGTCCACCAGTTCAGCACAGGCGGCGAAGGCAAGCTGCCGGTGCGGTGCGGCGACGGCGCAGACCAGCGCGGCATCTCCCACCTCCAGCGGCCCTACCCGGTGCGCGGCCCAGATCCGCAGGGTCGAACCCTCCGCACCGCCGAAGTTGCGCAGCACGCCGTCGACGACCTCCGCCATCACCCGCTCGGCCGTTGGGTGCCCGCTGTAGCTGAGCCGCGTCACGTCGCGGCCGCCGTCGTGGTCACGGACCACCCCGCTGAAGCTGACCACCGCACCGCAGTCGTCCGATTCCACTGCGGCAATGGCCTGGTCCACGGTGATGGGTTCCGCACTCAGCCGCGCGGCAAGGATTTCAGTGCTCATGGCTGCCTTCCAGCTGGTCGCAAAGATGGCCCAGAATGGGCTCCAGCACGCCCAGCCCGTCCTTGATGCCGCCCTTGGAACCGGGCAGATTAACAATGAAGGTACGCCCATTGACCCCCGCGTAGCCGCG
>DATIMB010000075.1:0-3026 GCA_035475875.1 Micrococcaceae bacterium | reverse complement strand
GAAACGGGCTGGAGCAATCCATCAGCAATGAAGTGCTCGCCAGCTCAGTGCCGGTGCTGTGGAAGCCAGTCAAAGCCGCGGGCACGGACCTGCTGCCCGCCAAGGATACCGACGGACTTGTAGTGGTGGCCGCGGGCAGGGAGGACGCCATCAAGCTGGCCGGTGCCTCCGCCCGCGGGAAGGTCTTCCTCATACTGGTCAACCCACCCTAGGAAGTTCGGTGTGCGACGTCCCGCACTGCATCCGCCACCGTGGCGTATCAGTGACGGTGGTGTATCAGCCCCAGTGCGGCGGCTTCTGCTCCTTGAGCCAGTCGTCGTAGCCTTCATCCGGCCTGTCGCCCCAGGTCTGGGGCTCGTCTTTGGCTGCGACGGTCGGCAGGACAGTCTGGACGCGCCGTCCGGTGCCGGAATTGTTTTGGAGCGGTTGGTGATTCATATCCGATTCTTGCGTCGTTTGTTCTGGTTCTTCGGCTTCTGCTTGGACCTGATAGGCCAGCGAGGTGATGCCCGGCGCGGAGTAGTCCGGCGCGGAGTGGTCCGGTGCGGGGGCAGTTGGTGCGGGGTTGTCTTGCTTCGGGCCTGGCTCCGGCTCCGCATTGCCGTCGGGGTCTGCGTCCGGGTGAGCGCCTCCGAAGCCGCCCGAATCATGGTTTCCCATCAGCGAGGGAACCCAATCTTCGGCCAGGGCCGCGGACAGGCCAAGGTAGCCGCCGATCCGGTCGGCGCATGCAGACGGGTCGGTAAAGACCTCGATGGTCCACAGCGGCATGTAGCGCCAGCCCAGCTTCTCCAGCAGCTGGGGCCGCAGCCGGCTCCGCTCCCGGACACTCATGGTGCGGTACTTAGCCGTGCCGTCGGACTCGACAGCCACTGGGGTGGGGATTTCGTCGTCGTGCTTGCCCAGGTTCTGCATCGGGTCTGCTGCGGCCACCATGTCAATCACGCCGTCGTAGTGGTGCCAGACGCGGGCACCGCGGGCACGCAGTCGCTCTGCCAGGTCCGCCACCAAGGGGTCCTCCCCCAGCGCCTGCTCGCTGGCGGCCGCACGGGAGGCGGTGCTTCCCAGCAACGAATTGCCGGCCAGTTCCCGGTCAAGCAGTTCGTAGAAGTCCCGCGCTCCGTGACTGAGCCGCTCCTGGTCCAGATCCTCCGGGCGGAAGCAGGTGATGACATGGAGGTGCTCGCGGGCACGGGTCATGGCCAGGGCGAACTTCGCGCGGCCGTCGGGCTCGGACAGCGGACCGAAGTTGTGCAGCACGCGGCCGTGCGGGGTGCGTCCGTAACCCAGGGAGAAGATCACCCGGTCGCGGACCAGCCCGGCTGCACGGTCCACATCCACAACACGGAAGGATTCCGGTCCCGAGGTGAAGAAGTCCGCCAGCAGCGGATGATTGGGCATCTGCATCCGGATGGCCTGGGCAACGCGGGCGGCATGGCGTTCGCTCGCCGTGATGACGGCCAGCGAAGACCGCGGGTGCAGCCGGGCGTGTTCAAACACCAGATCCACCACGCGGTTGACTTCCGCAACCACGGATTCGACTCCGTCCGCCCCGGGCAGTCCGGTCCCATCCGGGAGGTAATCCACCACCAGGGAGCGGTCCAGTCCGGTGACGCTGTGCCCATCGGGCATCCGCTCCAGCTCGTCGTCATAGAAACCGCGGCCCAGCTGCAGGACCAGCTCCTCGTCCACGGCCCGGTAGGAGACGGTCAGGCGCTGCCGGGGCAGCACCCGGGAAAGGGCGTCGAAGGCGCTCTGCAGGGGTTGCTGCTGCTCTTCACCGTGGGCTACCCGCTCCACCGCAACGGAGAAGGCACGCGGCGACGCCGTCTGACTGTCGCCAAAGGCCACCACCTGCTGCGCGCGGGCAAGCGCCGGCAGCGCCGCCTGCAGCGAGGTGGATTCGGCGTCGAGAATGACGACGGCGTCGAAGCGGTGCGCCTCCGGGACGACGGCCGGCAGGACCAGCGGGCTCACGGCCCATACCGGGACCAGGTTGGCCAGCAGGTCCGGCGCCTGGGCGGAGAGCGCTTCGAGGGTGACCCGGCCGTCCTTGAGCAGGTTCCGCAGCAGTTCGGCCGACCGGCTCCGCCCGGAGACCGCAGATTTCCAGGCCCGGGCCAGCTCCCAGCGCAACCGTGTGCTTCCGCTCGAGATGTGGGCCTGGTCGGCGAGCCGGAACTCGGCTTCCAGCTGGCGCAGGCTTTCGCCGTCGGACATCGCCAGATAGTCATCGCCGCTGATCATGGCCTCCAGTGCGGACTGCCACCAGGCCAGTTCCAGCTCCGTCCGCGTCTCCGCCGGGCCAACCTCGCGGTCTGCGAGATCGTCCAGCAGTTCGCCGAGGCCGTGTTCGCGCATGCTCTCCAGCAGCAGCGTCCGTTCCGGCAGCGTTTCCAGCGTCTCTTTATCCCCGGCCAGGGCTTCCAGGCGCTGGATCAGCTCGGTGTAGTCCATCTGCTCGAGCCCGCCGCCGCGGGCCGTGCGCTCCAGTGCCGCGCCGAGCCTGGCCAGCTCGCCGTCGAGCTGACGGTAGCTGGAACGCAGGTCGGCGAGCCCGGAGGGAACGGCGGGGTGGCGCTGGGTGGTGGCGTATTCGGCCCAGAGGCTGCGCTGTTCCTGCACCAGCAGCAGCGAGGTGTGCAGGTCCGCGATATGGACGCCGGGACGGATGTATTCCTTGGCCACACGGCGCAGGCGGGAGCGCTGCATGGAGGCCATCTCCACGTTCCGTTCCCGGCGCCAGGCAGAGCTGGCCGTTGCGGAGATCAGGTCCGTAACCGGGCGGTCAAAGATATCGGGGGTGAACTTGTCCAGGCTCTCCCGCACCGCCACCAGCAGTTCCAGCTGCTCGCCCCATTGGGCAAAGCTGCTGCCGTGCCGGATTTCGGCGAAGTCGGAGACCTCGCTCATCCGCGATTGGAAGGACGGCAGTCGTTCCAGCAGGCCGCTGGCCAGTTGGTGCGCCTCTTCCGTTTCCTTCCGTGTAACCAGACGGGCACCGTGCCAGGGGCTGGTGGTCGCCG
>DATIMB010000074.1:0-5513 GCA_035475875.1 Micrococcaceae bacterium | reverse complement strand
GAGCGGTTCCCTACCCGCAGGATCTCGCCGTTGCGCAGGTACCAGATGGCCCCGTCCTCGGCGCGCACCCGGGTGATCCGCAGGCCCACCGACTCTACCTCGCCCACGACTTCGCTGGTCTCGATCATGTCGCCGATGCCGTACTGGTCCTCGATGGTGATGAAGATTCCCGCCAGGAAGTCGCGGATCAGCTGCTGCGAGCCGAAGCCGATGGCAATACCCAAGATCCCCACGCTGGTCAGCAGCGGTGCGACGTTGACCCCAAGGGTCTGCAGGACGTAGATGATGACGATGACCACCACGACCAGATTCACGACCGAATTCAGTAGCGAACCGATGGTCTCCGCCCGCTGTACCCGTCGCTGGCTGTCCAGCTGGCGCAACACCGGGTGCGCCCACTTCAGGCCCCGCCGGTTCAGGATGGTTGAACCGGCGGCCACCCGCCGCACGATCCGGGAGATGATGAAGCGCAGGGCGGCCCAGATGATCAGGCCGATCAGCACCACGTATCCGGCGTAGGCCAGGTGCGGCCACACCTCGTCCCAATTGGAAATCACTAAAACTGCACCTTCCGGTTTGCCCCGACCAAAATCTGTCCCCATCAACCCTAGCGCCGTAGGCTGACCGTATGCGCATCCTGATCCTTGGCGGAACGGTATTCCTCTCGGCGGAAATTGCCCGGCAGGCGCTCGCCCGGGGCCATGAAGTGACGTGCCTGGCCCGCGGATTGGCGGGGCTGCCGCCGGACGGGGCGGCGTTTGTGCAGGCGGACCGGGCGCTGGGTCTTCAGGCGTACCGGGGGCTCGACGGCGGGTGGGACGAGGTGGTGGAGGTCTCCTGGGATCCTGGCCTGGTGGCCGACGCGCTGGCCGCCTTGGCGGACCGGGCAGGGCACTGGACCTACGTTTCCAGCTGTTCGGTTTATGCCGACCACGCCCAGCCGAACGCGGACGAGTCGGCGGCGCTGCTGCCGGAACTGGAGGACGGCCAGGATCCGGTGGATTTCTACGGCGAGGCCAAGGTCAGCTGTGAGCACTTGTCCGTTGACGCGATCGGGCCGCGGCTGCACATCAGCCGGCCCGGGCTGATCGTGGGGCCGGGGGACGCCAGTGACCGTTTCGGGTACTGGCCGGCGCGCTTTGCCCGCGATAACGAGCCGGTCCTGGTTCCGGACCTTCCGGATGCCTTAACCCAGATGATCGACGTCAGGGACCTGGCGGCGTGGCTGTTGGATGCGGCGGAGAAGCGGATCAGCGGCGTGTTCAACGCGGTGGGTGACACGGTGGCGTTCAACACCGTGCTCGGTGCTGCCATTGAGGCAGCCGGCTATGCCGGGCACATCTATATCGCGGATCCCCAGTGGCTGGCGGCGTCCGGCGTGGAGTACTGGGCCGGGAAAGACTCGCTGCCGCTCTGGCTGCCGGAGGGCATGGCGGGCTTTGCCACCCGGCGCGCGGACCAGGCGGGGCGGCTGGGCCTGAATCGGCGGCCCTTCGACGAGTCGCTGGAGGACACACTGGCGGATGAACGGGAGCGCGGGTTGCACCGGGACCGCCGCGCAGGATTAAGTCCTGGTCGGGAGCGGGAGCTGGTCCGGGCCTGGGAAAGCCACCCCTAGTCCGGACCTTTGGTTCCGTTCCGGTTCCGTCCTAGTTCCCTCCAAGGAGGTTTGCAGGTCCGCCCACGCGACTTCGGGTTCGGTTACGCGCTGACCGTCGGTTCGTGCAGGACCGGAAAATTGACGCTGCGGGCGATGAAGCATTTCTGCGACGCGTCGTGGTGCAGCTTGGTGGCGAGCTCCAGCTGGGCCGGATCGGCGATGACCAGCTGCGGCTTCAGCGTGGCTCCGGTGAACTGGCCGCTGCCGTCCCGGTTCAGGACCATGGTTCCGGTCGCCGTGTCGCGGTAGCTGAGCACCGTGATCCCGTTCAGCACGGCGACGTGGAGGTAGGAGAGCATGTGGCACTGGGCGAGTGCCGTCAGCAGCAGCTGCTCCGGGTTCCAGCGGTCGCGGTCGCCGTGGAACGTCGGGTCTGCCGAGCCAAGGAGGGTAGGCAGTCCGGCCGCCGTGACCTCGTGGTCGCGGCCGTAATCCCGGTAGCCGGACGTTCCGGTGCCGCGGTTGCCGGTCCAGGAGACGGTGACTTCATAGGAGTGTTCCTTCAGGGGCATGGGCCCAGTCTAGGATGCCAATCCCGTTGCCTCCCGATGGGCCCTCCGTTGAGTGGGTACTTGACGCCCATGTTTTTGCCGAACATGGGCGCCAAATGTCCTCTCAACGGTGCCTACGTGTCCGCTGCCTGGGCCTTGAGGGCGCGGACGATGCCGTCGCGGCTTTCCAGCACCAGCCGGCGCAGCGCCGGCGTCTCGGAACCCAGGTCGGCCAGGAACGCGTCGGTGGCGTCCAGGGTGGCCTGCGATACCAGCTGCGTCGGGTAGAGCCCGGTGACAATGGTGGAGCTGATCTCGTGCGACTTTTCCGCCCAGACCCGCCGGATGGAGCCGAAGTACTTATCCACGAACGGCTCCAGCAGGGCGATGTCCAGCACCCGCGTGAAGCCGGTGATGGCGGCGCGTTGGGCGGCGTTGGGCATCTCCCCGCGGACGACGACGTCGTCCCAGACTGCCGCTTTGGCCTCGGCGGTGGGGATGGCGGCCTTGGCCCCGGCCGCGGCCAGCTGTCCGGTCTGGGTGTTGTCGCGCTGCAGTTCGTCGTCGATGTCGGCCTGGCCGCAGCGTCCGCCGGTGACCAGCGAGGTCAGCAGTTCCCAGCGCAGGTCCTGGTCCACGGTGAGTCCGTCCAGGCTAGCTGTGCCGGCGAGCAAACCGGCCACGATGTCCAGCTGCCGTTCGGTGCGGGCCAGTCCTGCAAAGGCCTTGACAAACTGCAGCTGTGAGTCGGAGCCGGCCACGGCCTGCTGGCTCAATGTCCAGAGCGTGTCCGCGGTCCGGACGAATGTCTCCTCCCGGTGTTCGGGGGCAACATAAAGCGCCAACGTGCTGTTGAGCTGGCGCAGCAGCACGGTGACCACGGAGGAGTCGCTTTCGGACCCGATGTTGGCCAGCACCAGATCCACGTACGCGCGGGCCGGGGTCTCGCCGTCGCGCGCGGCGTCCCAGGCGGATGCCCAGACCAGCGTCCGCGGCAGGGACTCGGCAATGTCCTTCAGGTGCGCCTTGGCCGTGGCCACCGAGACCTCATCCATGCGGACCTTGGCGTAGGTCAGATCGTCGTCGTTGAGCAGCACCAGGGCCGGGCGCTTCCGGCCCGCCAGCTCGGGGACCTCGGTGCGTTCGCCGTCGATGTCCAGCTCGACGCGGTGGCTGCGTACCAAGGCTCCGGAGCCGTCCAGATCGTAGAAGCCGATGGCGGCCCGGTGCGGCCGGATGGTCGGATAGTCCGGCACTGCGGACTGGAGGACCGAGAACGAGGTGATGACGCCGTCGTCGTCCACGGAAATCTCCGGGCGCAGCGTGTTCACGCCCGCCGTTTCCAGCCACAGCGCGGACCATTCCTTCAGATCGCGGCCACTGGAGGCCTCCAGCTCGCCGAGAAGGTCCGCCAGCTCGGTGTTGCCCCAGGCGTGCTTGCCGAAGTAGGCGCGCACCCCTGCCATGAATTCCTCCTGGCCCACCCATGCCACCAGCTGGCGCAGCACCGAGGCTCCCTTGGCGTAGGTGATCCCGTCGAAATTGACCAGCACGTCCTCCAGGTCGCGGATCTGAGCCACGATCGGGTGCGTGCTGGGCAGCTGGTCCTGGCGGTAGGCCCAGGACTTTTCCATCATGGCGAAGGTGGTCCACGCCTGCTTGTACTGGGTGTTTTCCGCCGCCGCCAGCGCGGACATGAATTCGGCGAAGGACTCATTGAGCCACAGGTCGTTCCACCAGCGCATCGTCACCAGGTCGCCGAACCACATGTGCGCCAGCTCGTGCAGGATGGTGATGGCCCGGCGCTCCACCGTGGCCTCGGTGACCTTGGAGCGGAAGACATAGGACTCCAGGAAGGTCACCGCCCCGGCGTTCTCCATCGCACCGGCGTTGAATTCCGGAACGAAGAGCTGGTCGTACTTGGCGAACGGGTAGGGCGTGCCGAACTGTTTCTCATAGAACTCAAAACCCTGGCGCGTCAGTTCAAAGATGTTCTCCGCATCCATGTACTGCATCAGGGACTTGCGCGCAAAGACGCCCAGCGGAATCGTCCGGCCGTCGGAGCTGGTGAGTTCGCCGCGGACCGACTGGTAGGGGCCGGCGATGAGTGCGGTGATGTAGGAGGAGAGGCGGGGCGTGGGCTCGAAGCTCCAGGTGGAACGGGCGACGGCGGTCTGGCCGGCGGTGCCTGCGGTCGGTGAGCCTGCCGCGGTGGCTGTGCCTGTCGTTCCGGCGGTGGCCGCTTCCGCCGTCGACTCGGCTGCGGCCCCGGAAGCAGGACCGGTAACAGGTCCTGCAGGCTCCGGGGTCGGGGTGGGGGAGTTGGAGATGACGTCCCAGTGCGAGGGCGCGGTCACGGTGAAGCGGAAGGTGGCCTTCAGGTCCGGCTGTTCGAACACGGCAAACATCCGGCGGCTGTCCGGGACCTCGAACTGGCTGTACAGGTAGACCTCGTTGTCCACCGGATCCACAAAGCGGTGCAGGCCCTCGCCGGTGTTCATGTAAAGCGCGTCCGCCACGACGGTCAGGACGTTCTCCGCGGCCAGGTTGGGCAGCTGGATCCGTACGCCGTTGGACACCTCGGCGGGGTCAAGGGCGACGCCGTTAAGGGTCACCTCATGCACCGTGCTGGTGATGGCGTCGATGAAGGTGGAGGCACCGGCGGTGGCGCTGAACCTGACCACGGTGGTGGAGGAGAAGACCGTTCCGCCGCGGGTCAGGTCCAGGTTGATGTCGTAGGACTCGACGTTGAGCAGCTGCGCACGTTCGCTGGCTTCGGCGCGGGTGAGGTTCATACCTGACTTTTTGGTTTCAGACTGCGTGGTCTTAGGCAAAGCGGGGCCTCCGGATGGCGGGCTAGCTGGCGGATGGGATGCCGCCGGTTTTGTGACCCACGACATTGGAAAGCCATTCTTTCACGCGGTGCCGGGTTGGCAAGTTCGCCCGCGGATGTGTTCCCACGGGCGTGTTTCCCCGCCTCCCCGCGACCGCGCCGGCCTCCCCGCATCACGGCACCGGGCATAGGCTTCAATCATGACCTCTGCCTTCACCGCTCCTGCCGCCTTCACCACCCGGCCGACGCTGCAGGGCCACTTCGGCATGGTCTCCGCCACGCATTGGCTGGCGACGGCGGCGGCCCAGTCTGTGCTCGAGCGCGGCGGGAACGCCTTTGACGCCGCGGCCGCCGGAGGCTTTGTGCTGCACATCGTGGAGCCGCACCTGAACGGTCCCGGCGGGGACATGACCGCCATCGTGGCGCCCGCCGGGTCTGGCCCCGAGGTGCTGATGGGGCAGGGCCCCGCGCCGGAACGGGCCAGCATCGAGCACTTCCGGTCGGAGGGTCTGGACGCCGTGCCGGGCGC
>DATIMB010000073.1:0-3748 GCA_035475875.1 Micrococcaceae bacterium | reverse complement strand
GTGATCTTGCGGACCATGGCGGCCAGGAAGCTTTGCTGCGCCTTGATCCGGTCCAGGTCGGAACCGTCGCCGAAGCCGTGCCGGGTGCGCAGGAATGCCAGCGCCTGCTGGCCTTGGATCACGCTGGTCCCGGCCGGCAGGTCCAGCATGGACTGCGGGTCGTTGATGGGGGCACTCACGCAGACCGGAACGCCGCCCAGGGTATTGGTGAGGTCCACGACGGCGTTGAAGTCCGCCACCAGGAAGTGGTCGATTTTGATCCCGGTCAGCGCCTCAATGGTCTTCAGGGTGCAGGACGGGCCGCCGAGTTTCAGCGCGGTATTGATGATCTGGGCCGACGACGGCGGTGTCACGGTTCCGGTTTGTGGGTCGGTACAGCCCGGGTAGGGTGCCATGGTGTCCCGCGGAATGCTGACGACGACGGCGCTCTTACGGTCCGCGGCGATGTGCACAATGATGTTCACGTCCGAATTCCCGTAGCCGCTGGAGTCGTCCACCGACCCGAAGGTACTGTCCGCCCCGGCCCGGGTATCCGTGCCCAGGACCAGGATGTTCACTGGTCCGTCGTCCACATTGTCGTCGGCCGCCTGGGTGTTGTCGGCAGGTTCGGCCAGGTGGCTCTGTCCGGGCTGGAGCAGGTCCGCGGAACGGATGTTATTCTGCAGCGTCCAGTACCCCACGCCGGCCCAGCCGCCCACCACCAGGCAAATAACGGCAACCGAGGCCGAGCAGATCAGCAACCAGCGGCGCGCGGGACTGCGCCGGCGTAAATGCCGCGGCGCCGGACCCGCCCCGCCGGCAGCCGCCGTCGTCGGTCCTTCAACGCTGTCCGCTCCCATTCCGCGGTCCTTTCCCGGTGCCCCGGACCGGACAGGAGTTCAGAAACCTGCTTCCGGGATAAGAGCATCATAGGACCGCGCGGGCCGTGGAGCGCTGGAGGAGAGCTGGATGTCCGCTGTGTGTTGGATCGGGTGGTCAGGCGCGGCTATTGCGCCGCCGGCGCGCCTTCCTGGCCAGGTCCCTGACGGCGAAGACTCCTGCGGCGGCGGAGGCTGTAATGAGAAACAGCATCAGGTACAGCCAGCCCAGAGTCACCACGGCCGAATGCGGTGCACTGAGCAGCTGCAGCCCGCCGAAGAGCGCAAGGCCCCAGAACAGGCAAACGAAGAAAAGCACCAACAGCGACGGCGCATATTCGCGCCGTGACAACGTCACCAAACTGGTGACGGCCCACTGATATTTTTCCGGTACCCGCATGCCTACCATTCTCCCGCGGAAAAGGCGGTCCCCGTGGCTCGGCTGCGGCGTGTCGTCCTGTGACTCCACCCACGCGGCCAACCCCCAACCGCTCCGCTCCGCTGCCCCCGGAGGTCAACCCCGGCGGCTCCGCCAGCCCCTAGCCTTTGAGGAGCGGGTGCCGGATAATCGTTCCTCCCACGCCAGACGCAAGGAGACCACCATGAGCACCCGCCTCAACCCGTACCTGAGCTTCCGCGACAACGCCAAGGAAGCCATGGAGTTCTACCAGTCCGTCTTTGGCGGCGAACTGACCATGAGCACATTCGGCGAGTTCCATGCCAGTGATGACCCGGCGGAGCAGGACAAGATCATGCATGCCATGCTCACCACCGGGTCGGATCTGTGCCTGATGGGATCGGACACGCCCAACCGGATGGACTACACCCCCGGCAACAACTACTCGGTGTCGCTGAGCGGCGATGCCAGCGACGACGCGACGCTGCGCGGTTACTGGGACAAGCTTGCCGACGGCGGCACCATCGCCATGCCGCTGGAGCCGGCACCCTGGGGCGACACCTTCGGCATGTGCGCCGACCGCTTCGGAGTCAGTTGGCTGGTGAACATCACCGGCGCGCACAGTGGTTCACCGAGTGCCGGCGCACCGGCCTAGAACCTGATACCTGGCTTCTTGGCGGCCTGGTAGGTCCTCAGCAAAGGGCGCTCAGTCCTTTTTCCGCGCCCGGCTTGGCTGCACCCGGGGCGGTTCGCCGGGCATCTTGGGGTAGTCGGGCGGGAACGGCAGCTCGCCCAGGCCCGCTGCAAGGTCCCGCTTCCACCAGCCAAGCAGTTCTTCAATGGAGCCCGGATCCCGGTTCATGTCCGACCAGGGATCGCCGACGGTTTTGAGCCGATCGGGCACGGTGAGGACGGTGAAGTCCGCCGGATTGACGCGCTCCAGTTCGTCCCACTCCAGCGGGCAGGAAACGGGCGCGTGCGGCAGCGCCCGCGGACTGTAGGCTCCGGCCATGGTCCGGTCGCGGTTGGCCTGGTTGAAGTCGACAAAGATGCGGCTGCCCCGCTCCTCCTTCCACCAGGCGGTGGTCACCTTTTCGGGCATCCGGCGCTCCAGTTCGCGGGCGGCGGCGATGACGGCGTGCCGGACATCAAGGAATTCGTGCACCGGCTCGATCGGCGCAAACACGTGCAGCCCGCGGTTCCCGGAGGTTTTGATGAAGGCGGTCAGGCCTGCCTCGGCCAGCACGGACCTGAGTTCCAGCGCCGCGGGGATGGCTTCGTCGAAGCCGGTGCCCGGCTGCGGGTCCAGGTCTATGCGCAGCTGGTCCGGATTGTCAGAATCCTCTGCCCTGGACGGCCACGGATGGAACACGATGGTGTTCATCTGCACAGCCCACACCGCGGCCGCCGGCTCGTCCAGGACCAGTTGCGGATGCGACCGTGCGCTGGGGTAGATGACCTTCACGGACCGCACAAAGTCGGGCGCGCCCTTGGGCGGGTTCTTCGAGAAGAACTGTTCGCCGTCGATGCCTTCCGGAAACCGCTGGAGGGAAACCGGCCGGTCACCGTTCGCGGCGATAAAGGCCTCCCCTACCTCCGCGATGTAACTGGCCAGGTCCAGTTTGGTCAGGCCCAGGTCAGGCCAGAGCACCCTCGACGGGCTTGATACCCGCATTTCCCGCGCTCCGTGGGGTCCGTTGACGGTAAGGGTCGCTGCTTGGCTGGCCATGGGAACAACTTACCCTGCAGAAACGGCCGTCTCCACGTCCTTCCGTGACATCGCCAGATACGACACGAATATCAGGATGGCCGCGGCCAGGCCCAAGCTGACCCAGCCGGATCCCCAGTCCAGCCCGTGCCGGTAGGCCGGAACGGCGAGCCAGTCGGCAAAGGAGGCGCCGACGGGCCGGGTCAGGATGTAGGCGGCCCAGAAGGCAGGGATGGCGCCGAGCCAACGGCGCCAGTACGCAATTGCCGGAACGGCCATGGCCAGCACGAACAGGAGTCCGGACGGCAGGTAGCCCAGGTTTAGTGTCACCGCAGTCATGTCCCCGGCGGCTGTGCCCAGGGCAAAGGTGGTGACAACGGCAGCCCAGTAAAAGGCCTCCCGCCGCCAGGTATGGATGCTGTGGAAAGAGAGCGTCTTCTCCATCTTCCGCCACACCACGAAGACGGCCACCAGCACCAGCGTGAAGAAGACCGTGGAGACGGCATACGGTATGCCGAAGCCGACATGGAGAACGTCCGCCACCATGGTGCCGAAAATGCTGACCATCACCACCGTCAACCAATAGATCCACGGAACGTAACGGCGGACGGCGAACTGGATGGCCAGGGCAGCAGCAAACGCGACGCCACCGGCTGCCACCACGATGATCGGATCGTACTGATGCACCAGGGAGTCCGAGGTTGTTTCACCCAGCCCGGTGGTCAGCACCTTGGTGATCCAGAAGTAGACCGAGACCTGGGGAACCTTCGACAGCAGCCGCCGGAC
>DATIMB010000072.1:0-4732 GCA_035475875.1 Micrococcaceae bacterium | reverse complement strand
ATGGCGTGCTGCTGGACATCCGGGAACGCGGATGTCTCCCGCCGCATCGCGTACAGCAAGGTGGTCAGCTGGCCCAGGAGCGCGGGAACAAAAGGATTGCCGGAGGCCTTGAGGATGGCGTTATGGAAGCTGATGTCCGCTTCGGTCAGTGCGCCCACGTCCCCGCTCCGGTGCGCGGACTCCATTGTGGCGATGCACTCCTGCATCGAAGCAAGGTCCTCCTCGCCATGCCGGTGCGCCGCCAGCTCCGCCGCGCCGGTCTCCACCATCCGCCGCACCTCCAACAGGCGCAGGGCCACCTGGTCAGAGGCGACGCCGCGCGATGCGGCCCGCATGATGGCTTCGAGCCCGGTCCAGCGCTCGGGCGGGTTCACAAAGGTGCCCAGCCCTCGCTTGACGTAGACAATGTTCTGCGCCTTGAGGACCTTGATGGCCTCGCGGGCCGTAAGCCTGCTGACGTCGGAGGTCTTGGCGATCTCGGCCTCCGGCGGCAGCGCGGCGCCGGCCTGGAATCCGCCGCTGAGGATCCGCTCCAGGACCCGGTCGACGACGTCGTCGACCAGCGTCCGCCGAACCTCTGCCATCGTTCATTCCTCCTGCCGGGGGCGTTAGGCCCCACCGCTCCCAACCCTACTAGACGCTGGCCCGGGAAGCCGGGCGGGACGCCAGCGCCCCCGGGCTGAGCCCCGAAACTGAGCCCTCGACTATGCTCCGGATTATGCCCGGGACTGACAGAAGGCCCCCAGCGGCCACCGCCGCGAATACGGCAGGGGGTGCTGGGGGCCTTCCACGTGGGCCGAGGAGCCTGAGCCTAGAGAGCGGCGTAGACCTCGCGGAGCAGCGTCGCCGTCTCGGACGGGGTCTTGCCGACCTTCACGCCAGCAGCTTCCAGCGCTTCCTTCTTGGCCTGCGCGGTACCGGCGGAACCGGAGACGATGGCGCCTGCGTGGCCCATGGTCTTGCCCTCGGGCGCCGTGAAGCCGGCGACGTAGCCGACGACGGGCTTGGTCACATTGGCCTTGATGAAGTCGGCGGCGCGTTCCTCGGCGTCGCCGCCGATTTCGCCTATCATCACGATGGCCTTGGTTTCCGGGTCGGCCTCGAAGGCGGCCAGCGCGTCGATGTGCGTGGTGCCGATAACCGGGTCGCCGCCGATGCCGATGGCGGTGGAGAAGCCCAGGTCGCGCAGTTCGAACATCATCTGGTAGGTCAGTGTGCCGGACTTCGAGACCAGGCCGATCGGGCCCTTGCCGGTGATGTTGTTCGGCGTGATGCCCACCAGCGACTCGCCAGGGGTGATGATGCCGGGGCAGTTCGGGCCGATGATGCGGGTGATCTGCTTGCCGTCCGCGTCGACCCTGGACTGGGCCAGGGCCCAGAATTCAGCCGAGTCCTGCACCGGCACGCCTTCGGTGATGACGACGACGAGCGGCACCTCCGCCTCGATCGCCTCGACGACGGCGTCCTTGGTGAAGGCCGGGGGCACGAAGACGATGGAAACGTCCGCACCGGTCTCCGAGACGGCTTCCTTAACGGTGCCGAAGACGGGCAGTTCAGCGTCCCCGTGGACCACAGTGGTGCCGGCCTTGCGCGCGTTCACGCCGCCGACGACCTGGGTTCCGGCCTTTAGCATCAGGGCGGTGTGCTTGGTGCCTTCGCCGCCGGTGATGCCCTGAACGATGACTTTGGAGTCCTTGTTCAAAAAGATAGACATATTCTTCTTCCTTAGATCCCGACTCGCGCAGCGAGCCTGGCGAAATACGATTAGCGGGCGGCGTTGGCCAGTTCGGCGGCTTTGTCGGCGCCCTCGTCCATGGTGGCGGCGAGGGTGACCAGCGGGTGGCTGGCCTCGTTGAGGATGCGGCGGCCTTCCTCGACGTTGTTGCCGTCCAGGCGGACCACGAGCGGCTTGTTCGCGCTGGCGCCCAGCTCGGCCAGCGCTCCGACAATGCCCTTGGCGACGGCGTCGCAGGCGGTGATGCCGCCGAAGACGTTGACGAAGACGCTCTTGACCTGGTCGTCGTTGAGGATGACGTCGAGGCCGGCTGCCATCACTTCGGCGGAGGCGCCACCGCCGATGTCCAGGAAGTTGGCGGGCTTGACGTTGCCGTGGTTCTCCCCGGCGTAGGCGACGACGTCCAGGGTGGACATGACCAGGCCGGCACCGTTACCGATGATGCCCACCTCGCCGTCGAGCTTGACGTAGTTCAGGTTCGCGGCCTTGGCCTTGGCCTCGAGCGGATCGGCCGCGGCCTTGTCCTCCAGCGCGGCGTGCTTGGGGTGACGGAAGTCCGCATTTTCATCCAGGGTGACCTTGCCGTCCAGGGCCAGGATCTTCCCGTCGCCGGTCTTCACCAGCGGGTTGACCTCCACCAGGGTTGCGTCTTCCTTGGTGAAAACGTCCCACAGTTTGATGATGGTGGCGGCGACGTCGGCGCGCAGCTCGGGTGCGAAGCCGGCAGCGGCAACAATCTCGTCCGCCTTGGCCTGGTCGATGCCGGTGGCGGGGTCGATGGCAACCTTGGCCAGTGCCTCCGGGCGCTCGACGGCAAGCTGCTCGATCTCCATGCCGCCCTCAACCGAGCACATGGCCAGGTAGTTGCGGTTTGCCCGGTCCAGCAGGACGGAGAAGTAGAACTCCTCGGCAATGTCTGCGCCAGCGGCAATCATCACCGTGTGGACGGTGTGGCCTTTGATGTCCATCCCCAGAATGTCGGTGGCGTACTGGAACGCTTCGTCGGCGGTCTTGGCCACCTTGACGCCGCCCGCCTTGCCGCGGCCGCCGACCTTTACCTGTGCCTTGACGACGGTGACGCCGCCCAACTTTTCGGCTGCTGCCTTTGCTTCTTCAGGGGTGTGCGCCACGATGCCGGCAAGCACGGGGACACCGTGCGCCTCAAACATATCGCGCGCCTGGTATTCAAACAGGTCCACGGATTTGGTCCTTCTACGTCGAAGTAGTGTTCAGTCAATCTTGCGATTGCGGAGCCGCGGTCCGTCCCGCGGAGTTGCCGGAAACAGGAGCCATGACCCCACTGGGAACTTTAGTGCAGGCTCGGAAGCCGCCGGTTACAGAGTACCCGTTTAGTGAGTAACCACACATTCAGCCTGCCACCTTGGTCAGCGGCGCATACCGGAGCAGCAGGCGCTTTTCGCCGGCGTCGAATTTCACCTTGGCGACGGTCTTGTCCCCGGCCCCCTCCACGGCCAGCACCGTGCCGTTGCCGAAGCTGGTGTGGTTGACCTTGTCGCCGACGACGACGGCGATGACTTCCTTCTGCGGCTGCACCCGACCGGCAGCGGTCCGGGCCGAAATGCTGGGCGGAAGCATTCCGCTGTCCCGGCCGCCGACGGCCGTGCCGGCTCCCCAGTAGGATCCGCCGTAGCGGTTGGAGCCGTTGCCGGAGCCGAAGCCGCCTCCCGTCGGCGCCATCCGGGTGCTGCCCTCGCGTTTCCAGTCGATCAGGTCCCCGGGCACCTCGCCGATGAACTGGCTGGCAGGATTGTACTGGCTTTGGCCCCAGAGGTTGCGCACCTCCGAGCGGGTCAGGTAGAGCCGTTTGCGCGCCCGGGTCAGGCCCACATAGGCCAGCCGGCGCTCCTCGGCCAGTTCCGATGGGTCCGCCGCGGAGCGTGAATGCGGGAAGATGCCGTGTTCCATACCGGTCAGGAACACCACCGGGAACTCCAGCCCCTTGGCGGTGTGCAGCGTCATCAGGGTCACCACGCCCAGCCGCTTGGCCTCAGCCACCGCCGCTGCGGCTTCCTCGGCCGATTCCCCCGGCGCGTCCGGGATCTGGTCCGCATCCGCCACCAGCGAGACCTGTTCCAGGAACCCGCCGAGGCTGCCCTCCGGATTGTCACGCTCGTATTCGCGCACGACGGCGACCAGCTCGGCCAGGTTCTCCACCCGCGACTCGTCCTGCGGGTCATTGCTGGCGCGCAGTCCGGCCAGGTATCCGGTCTGCTCCAGCACCGCTTCCAGCGCGGAGACCGCACCGGAACCGGTGGCCACGACGGCGAGGTCGTCGATCAGCTTCACGAAGCCGCCGACGGCGTTAACGGATCGGGTGGCCATGCCGGGCGCCTGTTCAGCACGGCGCATGGCGTCCATGAAGGAGGTGCGGTCCCTTTCCGCCAGCGCGGCGATGGCGCCCTCTGCCCGGTCCCCGATCCCCCGCTTGGGCTCGTTCAGGATCCGGCGCAGGTTGACGTCGTCGTCCGGATTGACCAGGACGCGCAGGTACGCCAACGCATCCTTGATCTCCTTGCGTTCATAGAAGCGGGTGCCGCCGACCACCTTGTAGGGCAGGCCGACGCGCATCAGGATTTCCTCGATGGACCGGGACTGGGCGTTGGTCCGGTAGAAAATGGCCACGTCCCCGGGACGCAGGTCCGCCTCGTCCTGCAGCCGGTCGATTTCCTCCGCGATGAAGCGCGCTTCTTCGTGCTCGTTCTCCGCCACGTAGCCGATGATCTTCTCGCCGTCGCCCTCGGCGGTCCACAGCCGCTTGGCCGGCCGGTTCGGATTGCGGGAAATGACGGCATTGGCCGCGCTGAGGATGGTCTGGGTGGACCGGTAATTCTGCTCGAGTTTGATGGTGCGCGCGTTCGGGTAGTCCTTCTCGAACTCCACGATGTTGCGGATGTCCGCGCCGCGGAAGGCGTAGATGGACTGGTCCGAGTCCCCCACCACGGTCAGCTCCGCCGGCTCCAGGTCACCGGCGCCGCC
>DATIMB010000071.1:0-3308 GCA_035475875.1 Micrococcaceae bacterium | reverse complement strand
TGCCGATACGCAGTTGCAGCTGCCATTCCTTGCGCGGCTCCTCCACCTCGTCCAGCCGGGCGATGCGCGACTCCATCTGGCGGACCTTCTGCGCCTGTTTCTCGGAGGATTCCGTGCTGGCCCGGCGGCGTATTTTGTCATTGTCCGGGGCCTTGCGCATCGCATTGCGCACCCCCTGGGAGCTCCACTCGCGCTGCGTGCGGGCGCGGGAGACCAGGTCCGCCTTCTTTTCGGCGAATTCCTCGTAGGCCTCCCTGGCATGCCGGCGCGCCACGGCACGCTCCTGCAGGTACGCATCGTAACCGCCCTCGTAGACCGCCACCTTGTGCTGCGCCAGGTCCAGTTCCACCACCGTGGTCACGCAGCGGGACAGGAATTCCCGGTCGTGGGACACCAGCACCATGCCGCCGCGCATGCCGCGCACGAACGACTCCAGGCGGGCCAGCCCGTCCAGGTCCAGATCGTTCGTCGGCTCGTCCAGCAGGACAACGTCGAAGCGGCTCAACAGCAGTGCGGCCAGCGCCACACGCGCGGCCTGGCCGCCGGAAAGCCCTGTCATGAGGGCATCGGGGCCAACCTCCAGGCCCAGCTCTCCCAGCACCGCGGGAACGCGTTCCTCCAGGTCTGCCGCTCCGCTGGCCAGCCAGTGGTCCAGGGCGGCGGCGTAAAGATCCTCGGCGCCATTGCCTCCGGTTCCCAGCGCCTCGGCGGCCGCCTCCATGGCATCCGTCGCCGCAGCGGCACCGGTCCGGCGGGCGATGTATCCGCCCACGGATTCCCCGGGCGTCCGCTCGTGCTCCTGCGGCAGCCAGCCGATGAATGCGTCCGCCGGCGTCGTGCTGAGGGTGCCGGCCTGCGGGGCGTCGACGCCGGCCAGGATACGCAGCAGCGTTGACTTGCCGGCCCCGTTGGCGCCGATCACGCCGACGACGTCCCCGGGTGCAACTGTCAGGTTCAGGTCGGCAAAGAGGGTACGGTGTCCGTGGCCGCCGGCGAGGTCCTTGGCGACGAGGGTTGCAGTCATTGGTCCATCCTATTTTGCATGGACCGGTCCGGCGCCGCGGCGTAGGCTCAGCCCGTGGGAATCGGCGCAGCGAACGGACAGAGGGCCCGGCTCCGCAGCCGGGGGCTGCCGCTGGCCGGCGCCCTGCTGGCCGTCGTGCTCGCCGGCTGCACCCCGTCGTCGTCGGCTCCCTCCCCCACGTCCCAGCCGGGCCAGCTGCCCGCGGGCGTCATGGTTCCGGACGGGCCGCCGTCGGACGTGGTGACGGGCCTGGACTCGCCCTGGTCGCTGGTCACGCTGCCGGACGGGTCCTTCCTGGTCAGCGAGCGCGGCTCCGGGCTGGTGAAGGAGGTGGTTGCCGGCGGTACCACCCGCACCGTGGGCAAGGTCGACGGCGTGGTGCCCGGCGGCGAGGGCGGCCTGCTGGGCCTCGCCGACCAGACGGCACCCTGCACGGATGCCTCCTCTGTCCAGTGCCTGTACCTGTACGCCTATTTCACCGCCGCCGCGGACAACCGGATTATCCGGATGCGGCTCACCGGAGGCCCCGGCGCCTACGCATTGGGCCCGGCGTCGGTCATCCTGTCCGGCATCGCCAAGGCCGGCAACCACAACGGCGGCCGGATTGCCTTTGGCCCGGACGGCATGCTCTACGCCACCGCCGGAGACGCGGGCAACAGCCAGCAGGCCCAGGACCCGAAATCGCTCAACGGCAAGATCCTCCGGCTGACACCCGACGGCGGCATCCCGACGGACAATCCCTTCCCGGGCAGCCCCGTCTACACCCTGGGCCACCGGAACCCGCAGGGCCTGGCGTGGGACAGCAGCGGCAGGCTGTGGGCCTCCGAATTCGGCCAGAACACCTGGGACGAGCTGAACCTGATCCGGCCAGGCCACAACTACGGCTGGCCCACCGTTGAGGGCATCAGCACCACTGCGGACAAGAAGTTCACCAATCCCGTCCTGCAATGGCCGGTGGCCGACGCCAGCCCCAGCGGGATCGCCATCCGCGGCAGCACCATCTACATGGCGGCCCTGCGCGGCCAACGCCTCTGGGTCATCCAGGCTAGCACGGACGGCACGACGGCGACGGCGGCCGCCTACCTGGCGGGCCAGTTCGGCCGGCTGCGCGACGTGCACCTGAGCGCGGACGGCGGCCTCTGGGTGCTGACGAACAACACCGACGGCCGCGGCACGCCCCGGCCCGGAGACGACCGCATCCTCTCGGTCCGGCTGGCCGCCGTGCCGTAGCGGCTGGCACTATCCCCAGCCCCCGCCGGCCGCCCGGGTTATGGGGCGAGGCGGGTTAGCTGGGTATTTCCATTTGGAAGCCACAGCGGCATCGAAGGACCCGGGTCTGGAGATAGACCCCAAGGACATCCGGCGGCGCTTCGTCGGTGGAGACGGACTGGAACGGGTTCATCAGTTCCGGATCCGTGGTGGACATTGGTTCACCGCAGTGGATGTACTCGCCGGCAAGGTGCACAACGTCGTCGCTGATCGCCGCCCGGGCCAGAACCGCAGCAACAAAGTCCGGCGTGGTGTCCAGGACGCGTGAACCTCCGCAGTTCGTGCAGTTGAAGGCCACCGCGAGGGTGCCCTGCTGCCGGTCAAGCACCGTGACCGAATCGACTTCGAGGTGCTCGTCGGTGTCGCACTCGCCGCACCACGGCTGTCTGCCCCGGGGCTGCCGGGCATCACAGGGGCGGTAGGTGTCGGAGATACTCACCGGGCCACCAGCGCCGGGGAACTGGCCAGGATGTAATCCGCTGCGGCCGGACCCTTCATGCGGAGCTGGTTGCGGTTGGGATGGATGCCCCGCACCCGCATGGCCGTCCAGAAGGCGGTCTCGGACCGGGGCGTGCTCTGATTCAGGAAACACCAGCTGGTGTAAAGGCCGAAAAGGCACTCGCGGCCAAGGGCCGAGTCAGACTGCTCCTCGACGGTGGTGGCTTCCTGAAGGAACAGGTCGAAATGTGAACTTCCCTCCGGTGACAGTTTTCGGGCGGATGTGTGTGCTGGGGCCAAGGGACTGCGGCGGCTCACGACCGTGGCAACCACGGCCGCAAGGCAAAGGGCGATTTGAAGGGCTTTCAAGGAGGCGTTTCCGGTGCCTTGGGTCCGGCTGGTACCGGTGGAGGGGAGGGAGGAAGTCATAGCATTCTCCTGCGTGGCGAGAGCGGCCAAGACGGCCATGCCGCCACCGCTCGGCTTCTGCAACCGGTGACAACAGGTTCTCTACACCGTAGACTTTACTTGTAGAGTACCTGTTTAGCAAGGATGCTTACCTTTCCCTATGAGGGCC
>DATIMB010000070.1:0-11135 GCA_035475875.1 Micrococcaceae bacterium | reverse complement strand
GTCCATTGCTATCACCCGGTCTTCGCGCAGGTCCGCCAGGGCCATGCCCAGCAGCGTGGTCACGGTGGTTTTGCCGACGCCTCCCTTACGGGAGAGCACGGGGACGTAGCGCGTGCGCTGACCCAGCCGGACGGCGATGCGATGCTCCATAGCGCGCTGGATCCGCACCCGGTCCGAGTCCCCGACGTTGATGTAGCCGAAGGAGGCGTTGTAGAGCCACAACCGCCAGCCGCCGACCGGTGGGGCGGCGGACTTGGCCAGTAGGCGGTCGGCGGTCAGGGCGGCGGCGGGTTCGGGGCCTTCTTCCCGTTCCCGGCGTGCGCTGCGGTGCTCCGAGCCCTTATCTGTGCCGTTTGATGCGCCGGCATTGGCATCGGGAGCGTCTTTGCCGCTCGCTTTGCCGTTGTCGCTTCCATTCACTTTGCCGTTCGTGCGTGCGGGGGAACCGTGCGGCTCCCATCCGCCGGCAGCGGCAAATACGGGCTCTTGCTCCGGATCCGCGGTGGGAATGACAGGGGTCATGCCGGTGACGGAACCGGCGAAGCCGGGGTCGGCTCCGGCAGATGGGGCGGCCAGGATGATTGGGGCCTCGGCCTCCGCCCCGGGGAGGACAGTGGGAAGCTCTGCCGGACCGGGGAGGGCGGCGCCCGGTGAGTGGCCGGCGCCATGCTCGACGGCGTCCGCTGCCGGCGCCTGGATAGGCTCATCGGCGGCACCGTTTTGCTCACTGCGAGCTTCTTCCGTGGGGTTGTCCTGGGCGGGAACGTCCTCGACGGGGACGTCCTCGACCGCCGTGTCCTCAACGGGGACGTCCTCGACGGACACGTCCTCTACCGCAACGTCCTCCACGGACACGTCCTCAACCGGAACGTCCTCGATCACCGTGTCCTGAGTGGGGACGTCCTCGAGCGCGCTGTCCCGCGCCGCGCTGTCTTCAGCCGTCGCGTCCTCGACCGCGATGTCCTCAATTGAGGCACCCTCTACCGCGGTGTCCTCAATTGAGACGTCCTCGACCGCAACGCCTTCAACGGCCGCGTCGGCCGCGGCCTTGCTGGCTCGAGGCTTGGCGCTGGATCCCGGCTTGGCACCGGCCCGCGGCTTGGCGGCGGCCGGCGTCTTCTTCTGCTGCGTCATATCTCCCGTTCATTGGAAAGGTGCCGCCACCGGTTTCCCGATGGCGGCACCGCCGATCTGCACTTACCCTAGCGCAGAGGCCCCATTACGTCCTACAACCTCACGCCTCGATGACCACCAGCAGATCGCCGCCCTGGACCTGTTCCACCGCGGAAACCGCCACCCGGGAGACCTTGCCGGCCACCGCCGTCGTAATGGACGCCTCCATCTTCATGGCCTCAATCGTGGCGACTGTATCGCCGGCGGCAACCTGGTCGCCGGCGGCGACCGTGACGGTAACGGCTCCGGCGAACGGTGCGGCGACCTGCCCGGGAACGGACGGGTCCGCCTTTTCCGCTGCCTTGACCTCGCTGACAACGCTGCGGTCGCGCACCACCACCGGACGGGACTGGCCGTTCAGGGTGCACATCACCGTGCGCATGCCCTTCTCATCCACCTCGGAAACGGCCTCCAGCGACGCGATCAGGCGGACACCCTTTTCCAGCTCAATCACGTGTTCGGCGCCGCGCTGCAGGCCGAATAGGTAGTCGCGGGTGTCCAGGACCGACACGTCACCGTAGGTCTCGCGGGTCTTCTGGAAGTCCTTGGTGGGTCCTTCGAAGAGCAGCCGGTTCAGTGTCGCGCGGCGGGTTGCAGGCTCCTGCCGCAGAGCCTCGCTGTCCTCGGCACTGAGCTGGACGTCGCGGACCTTCACGGCCCGTCCCTGCAGGGCCTTGGTGCGGAACGGCTCGGGCCAGCCACCGGGCGGGTCACCGAGTTCACCGGAGAGGAATCCGATCACCGAGTCCGGCACGTCGTAGTTCTGCGGGTTCTGCTCGAAGTCCTTCGGATCCGCCTTGATGCCCACCAGGTGCAGCGCCAGGTCACCCACCACCTTCGAGGAGGGGGTGACCTTGACCAGCCGGCCCAGGATCCGGTCCGCGGCGGTGTACATGTCCTCGATTTCCTCGAAGCGCTCGCCCAGCCCCAGCGCCATGGCCTGCTGCCGGAGGTTGGAGAGCTGGCCGCCCGGGATTTCGTGCTGGTAGACCCGCCCTGTCGGTCCCGGAAGTCCGGATTCGAACGGGGCGTAGACCCGGCGCACGGCTTCCCAGTACGGCTCCAGCGCGCTGATCTTGGCCAGGCTGATGCCGGTGTCGCGTTCGGTATGGGCCAGCGCCGCGACCAGGGCGGAGGCGGAGGGCTGGCTGGTGGTGCCGGCCAGCGAGGCGGAGGCAACGTCGACGGCGTCGACCCCGGCATCGACGGCGGCCAGCAGGGTGGCCAGCTGGCCACCTGCGGTGTCATGGGTGTGCAGGTGCACCGGCAGGTCAAACTCGCGGCGCAGGGCGGTGACCAGCTTCGCTGCGGCGGCCGGACGGAGCAGGCCCGCCATGTCCTTGATGGCCAGGATGTGGGCGCCGGCGTCGACGATTTTCCGCGCCAGCCCCAGGTAGTAGTCCAGCGTGTAGATCTTTTCGTCCGGATTCAGCATGTCCGAGGTGTAGCACAGGGCCACCTCCGCCACGGCGGTGCCGGTGGCGCGGACCGCCTTGATGGCCGGGGCCATCTGGTTGACGTCGTTAAGCGCGTCAAAGATGCGGAAGATATCGATCCCGGCGGAGGCCGCCTCGGCCACGAATGCGTCCGTCACCTCTTCCGGGTACGGCGTGTAGCCCACCGTGTTGCGCCCGCGCAGCAGCATCTGCAGGCAGATGTTCGGCAGGGCCTTGCGCAGCACTGCCAGCCGCTCCCAGGGGTCCTCGCCCAGGAACCGCAGCGCGACGTCGTAGGTGGCTCCGCCCCATGCCTCGACGGAGAGCAGCTGCGGGGTCAGCGCCGAGACGGCAGGTCCGGCGGCCGCCAGGTCCCGGGTCCGTACCCGGGTGGCCAGCAGGGACTGGTGGGCGTCACGGAAGGTGGTGTCGGTGACGGCCACCGCCTCCTGGGCGCGCAGCGCGGCGGCGAAGCCAACAGGCCCCAGTTCCTGGAGCCGCTGCCGGGATCCCGGCACCAGGGCGGAGCGGTCGACGGCGGGCAGCTTATCGGCGGGGTCGGTGTGGACCTTGAGGTCGCCGTGCGGCTTGTTGACGGTCACGTCCGCCAGCCAGGTCAGCAGCTTGGTGCCGCGGTCCGCGGAGGTGCGGGCATGCAGCAGTTCCGGACGCTCGTCAATGAAGGAGGTGGCGACGTTGCCGGCGATGAAGTCCGGATCGTCCAGCACGGCCTGCAGGAACGGGATGTTGGTGGAGACCCCGCGGATCCGGAATTCGGCCAGCGCGCGGCGGGCCCGGGCGACGGCGGCAGGGTAGTTGCGTCCGCGGCAAGTGAGCTTGACCAGCATCGAGTCGAAGTGCGGACTGATTTCCGCGCCCGAGTAGACCGTGCCGCCGTCGAGCCTCACGCCGGCACCGCCGGCAGAGCGGTAGCCGGTGATCTTGCCGACGTCGGGCCGGAAGCCGTTGGCCGGGTCCTCGGTGGTGATCCGGCACTGCAGTGCCGCACCCTTGATGGCCACCGAGTCCTGGCTAAGGCCCAGGTCTGCCAGCGTTTCCCCGGAGGCGATCCGCAGCTGCGCCTGGACCAGGTCCACATCCGTGATTTCCTCGGTAACGGTGTGCTCCACCTGGATGCGCGGGTTCATTTCGATGAAGACGTGCTGGCCGGCCCGCTCGCCCACGGTATCCACCAGGAACTCCACCGTTCCGGCGTTGACGTAGTTCAGCGCCTTGGCGAAGGCCACGGCGTCACGGTACAGCGCCTGCCGGATACCCTCGTCCAGGTTCGGCGCGGGGGCGATTTCGACCACCTTCTGGTGCCGGCGCTGCAGCGAACAGTCCCGCTCGAAGAGATGCATCACGTTGCCCTGCCCGTCGGCCAGGATCTGCACCTCAATGTGCCGCGGGCGCAGCACCGCCTGCTCCAGGAACATGGTCGGATCGCCGAACGCCGCGTCCGCCTCGCGCATCGCGGAGCGCAGCGCATCCGGCAGCTCTTCACGGGTATCCACCCGGCGCATGCCGCGTCCTCCGCCGCCGGCGACGGCCTTGGCGAAGATGGGGAAACCGATCTCGTCCGCCGCGGCAATCAGTTCGTCCAGGTCCGAGCTGGGTTTGCTGGACTTGAGCACCGGGATGCCGGCCTTGCGGGCGGCCTCCAGGGCGTGGACCTTGTGGCCGGCCAGCTCCAGCACCTCGGCGGGCGGCCCGACAAAGGTGATGCCGGCCTCCTTGGCGGCGCGGGCCAGGCCGGGGTTTTCGCTCAGGAAACCGTAGCCGGGGTAGATGGCGTCCGCACCGGACTCCTTGGCCACCCGGATGACTTCATCGACGTCCAGGTAGGCGCGGACGGGGTGTCCTTCCTCGCCGATCAGGTAGGCCTCGTCCGCCTTCTGCCGGTGGATGGAATTGCGGTCCTCGTACGGGAAGACGGCCACGGTCTTGGCACCGAGTTCGTAACTGGCACGGAAGGCACGGATGGCGATTTCGCCGCGGTTGGCCACCAGGATCTTGGAAAACATAGCACTCCTGCATCATCACTGTCAGAGGTAGGCGCAGCCGGAGACAGGCCCTATCCGGGCAGGTCCGGTGTGGGCAGACCTGTTGAGGACGGACTTGGTTCGCGGCGCTGGTGCAAGTCTGTAAGAAGATCTGCGCCACCACAAGCCGAGGTGCCCGACGTCACAATCCCCGCGTCACATGCGGTTGGCTTGGGACATCCCCTGCCTCAGGAGAGCTCAGCAAGTTCCTCCAGCGACGGGCAGGAGCAGACCAGGTGACGGTCGCCGTAGGCCTGGTCGACGCGGCGTACCGGCGGCCAGTACTTTGACCGCGGATCCACGCCGGCCGGGAACACCGCCTCGTCCCGGGTATACGGGTGCTGCCAGTCGCCGGTGAGGCTCTTGGCGGTGTGCGGAGCGTTCACCAGGGGGTTGTCCCCTGCCGGCCACAGCCCATCCTGGACCGCTGCGATTTCCTTCCGGATGGCGATCATGGCATCGATGAAGCGGTCCACCTCCGCCAGGTCCTCCGATTCGGTGGGCTCCACCATCAGCGTCCCGGCCACCGGAAAGGACATGGTGGGGGCATGGAACCCGTAGTCGATCAGGCGCTTGGCCACGTCGTCCACGGAAATACCCGAACCGGCGCTGATGCCGCGCAGGTCCAGGATGCACTCGTGCGCCACCAGGTCGTGGGCGCCGGTGTAGAGCACAGGGTAGTGTTCGCTGAGCCGGCGGGCAATGTAGTTGGCGGACAGGATGGCGGTCTGGGTGGCACGGCGCAGTCCGTCCGGTCCCATCAGCCGGATGTAGGCCCACGAAATCGGCAGGATGGACGCGGAGCCGTAGGGCGCGGCGGAGACCAAGCCCACCGAGGAGTCCTTGCCCAGTTCCCGGGCGGGCAGGTGCGGGGCCAGGTGCGCCCGGACTGCCACCGGTCCCACGCCCGGTCCGCCGCCGCCGTGCGGGATGCAGAAGGTTTTGTGCAGGTTCAGGTGGCTGACGTCGGCCCCGAATTTGCCCGGCTGGGCCAGTCCCACCAGGGCATTGAGGTTGGCGCCGTCCACGTAGACCTGGCCACCGGCGTCGTGGACCATGGCGCAGATGGCGGTGACGTCGGTTTCGAAGACGCCGTGCGTGGAGGGGTAGGTGATCATGATGGCGGCGAGGTCATCCCCGTGCAGGGCCATCTGGCGCTGGAGGTCGTCGATGTCCACGTTGCCGAAGCTGTCGGTGGCCACCGGGACCACCTTCAGCCCGGCCATTACGGCGGAGGCGGCGTTGGTGCCGTGCGCGCTGGTGGGGATAAGCACGATGTTGCGCTCCGGCTGGCCGTTCTCCCGGTGATAGGCACGGATGGCCAGCAGTCCGGCCAGCTCACCCTGCGAGCCCGCATTCGGCTGCACCGAGACGGCGTCATAGCCGGTGATTTCGGCCAGCCAGCCCTCCAGCTGGGTGGCCATCTGCACGATGCCGACCGTGTCCTGGGCGGGCGCGAAGGGGTGCAGGTTGGCGAATTCTGGCCAGGTGATGGCAGCCATTTCCGCCGTCGCGTTGAGCTTCATGGTGCACGAGCCCAGCGGGATCATGCCGCGGTCCAGTGCGTAGTCGGCGTCAGCGAGCCGGCGCAGGTAGCGCAGCATCTGGGTTTCCGAGTTGTGCGTGTGGAACACTGCGTTGTCCAGGTACCCGGTGCTGCGCGCCTGCGCCAGCCTGGCCGGAGCGTCAGCGCCGCTCGTTTGCGCGACGGCCTTATCGGCTGCTCCTTCCGCCTGGCCGGCGGTCCCGCTGGGCGCCCCGAGCAGGCCGGCGACGACGGCAACGTCGGCCGCCGTCGTCGTCTCATCCAGGGCAATCTGGATGTGGTCATGGTCCACCAGGCGCAGCAGGTAGCCCGCCTCGTGCGCGGCGGCGACGATTTCCTGTGCCGCGTGGCCACTCATGCTGGAGACGCGGATGCGCACGGTGTCAAAGAAATTGCGGTGCACTACTGTATGCCCGGCCGCCGCGGCAGCCTCCGCCAGCGCGTCGGCCAGCGAGGCCACCCGGGTGGCTATCGCCTTCAGCCCCACCGGGCCGTGGTACACGGCGTACATCCCGGCCATCACCGCCAGCAACACCTGCGCGGTGCAGATATTCGAGGTGGCCTTCTCCCGCCGGATGTGCTGCTCGCGGGTCTGCAGGGCCAGCCGGTACGCGAGGTTGCCCTCGGCGTCCTTGGACACGCCCACCAGCCGGCCGGGCAGCGAACGCTCCAGCCCCTGCCGCACCGCCATGTAGCCGGCATGCGGGCCGCCGTAGCCCATCGGCACGCCGAAACGCTGGGAGGTTCCGACGGCGACGTCGGCACCGGCGGTGCCGGGGGCCTCCAGCAGCGTCAGCGCCAGCAGGTCTGCCGCGACCGTGACCAGGGCCTGGCGCTCATGCGCCGCCGAGACGATCGGGGCCAGATCACGGACGGCACCGGAATCCCCCGGGTACTGCACCAGCAGGCCGTAATAATCCTGCTCCGGAAGCCCGTCGTCGAAATTATGGACCACCACCTCAATGCCCATCGCCTCCGCGCGGGTGGTGATCACCGCCAGCGTCTGCGGGAAAACGTCCGCATCCACCACGAAGACCGACTGCGGCCCGGCGCTGCGGTTGGCGCGGCGCATCAGCGTCATCGCCTCGGCCGCGGCCGTGCCCTCGTCCAGCATGGACGCGTTCGCCGTCGCCATGCCGGTCAGGTCTGCAACCACGGTCTGGAAGTTCAGCAGCGCCTCCAGCCGGCCCTGAGAGATCTCCGGCTGGTAAGGGGTGTAGGCGGTGTACCAGGACGGGCTTTCCAGCACGTTGCGGGCAATCACGCCGGGCGTGTAGGTACCGTAGTAACCCTGCCCGAGCATGGACTTGCGGACGGTGTTCTTCCGCGCCAGCGTCCGCAGTTCCGCCAGCATGGCCTCCTCCGATACCGCCGGCGGCAGGGCCAACGCCGCGGACATCTGGATGCTTTCGGGCAACGCCGCCTCGCAGAGCTCATCCAAAGAACGGAATCCCAGTAGGCTCAACATATGATGAAGGTGGGGTTGTGTTGTGACCCCGATGTGCCGGTCACTGAACGTGGCCGTCACGGTGCTGTTTGGCTGCGGACCATTGGCGTCGTCGCTGGTGGTAGGGGTGCTGTCTGCGCTGTTTTTCAATGCGGGCTCCAGTTCGGAAACGTTCCACAGCTATTCTAAGTGGCGGGGTCCAGCCCCGGGCAGACTTCCGCAGGCCAGCGGGTCGGCAGCACCGCAGACACGAGTACGCGATGATAGGTAGTGGTTCAACCCGTGCAAGTAGTGAGCATCAGCAGCCTCAAAGGAGGCGTCGGCAAGACCTCCGTCACCCTGGGACTGGCATCTGCAGCACTTGCCGCAGGCATTCCGACCCTGGTCATCGATCTGGACCCGCACGCTGATGCGACCACCGGGTTGGGTGTGCATGCGGACGGCCAGTTGGACATCGGTCGGATGCTCAAGATCGCCCGCAAGGCTGACCTGGCCGCCAACGTGGTGCCCAGTGGCTGGGTGCGGAACGCCGCGGCCGGCCGCGAGAGCGAACCGGTCCTGGACGTCGCCATCGGCTCCGCCTTCGCCGGAATCTACGACCGGCCGGACCTGGGTCGGCGCGACCTGCGCCGGCTGGGTACCGTACTGACCGGCGGTAAAGACCCGGTGTCCCGGTACAGCCTGGTGCTGATCGACTGCCCGCCCTCCCTCAACGGTTTGACCCGGATGGCCTGGACCGCCAGCAACCGGGTGCTCCTGGTGGCCGAGCCCGGCCTGTTCTCGGTGGCCGGGACGCAGCGGACGCTGCGGGCCATCGAGCTGTTCAAAACGGAATTCGCGCCCACCCTGTCCGCCGCGGGCATCGTGGCGAACCGCGTCCGCAGCGGCTCCAACGAGCACACCTACCGGCTGGCCGAGATGAAGAGCATGTTCGGGTCGCTGCTGCTCTCCCCCACCATCCCTGAGCAGGCCAACTGGCAGCAGATCCAGGGCGCTGCGCACCCGATCCACCAGTGGCCGGGCGAGTCCGCCAGGAACGCCTCGCTGCTCTTCGACGATCTGCTGGACGGCCTGGTCAAGCGCGGCGCTGTCCGCAACCGCGTCCACCGCTGAGGGTTACACCCCCGTCAACCGTGCTGGAAGCAGATGTGGCGCCCATGTTTTCTGAAAACATGGGCGCCACATCTGTATCACAACGAGGAGGAGCGGAAGGTACGGAACGGGAGGTGAGGAGCGGTGCCTAGGAAATCTTGCGGGCCGCGCGGCGCTTGCTCAGCTCGTCGCCCGGGAAGGACTGCTCGTCCGCGTGCTCGCTCGGCAGCGCCGCGAGGCTGCCCTCAACCTCGCGCCAGACCCGCCCGACGGCGATGCCAAAGACACCCTGGCCGCCCTGGACCAGGTCAATGACCTCGTCCGCGGAGGTGCACTCGTACACCGAGGCGCCGTCGCTCATCAGGGTGATCTGGGCAAGGTCCTCAACCCCGCGCTCGCGCAGGTGCTCCACGGCGGTGCGGATCTGCTGCAGGGAAACGCCGGTGTCCAGCAGCCGCTTGACGACTTTGAGGACAAGGATGTCGCGGAAGCCGTAGAGGCGCTGCGAGCCGGAGCCGGCCGCCCCCCGAACGGCGGGTTCCACCAGGCCGGTGCGGGCCCAGTAGTCAAGCTGGCGGTAGGTGATGCCTGCAGCCTTGCAGGCGGTAGGGCCGCGGTAGCCGGCGTCCTCATCCAGAACGGGCAAATCCTCGGTGAAAAGCAATCCCTGTGCGCCTGCCGGTATGGCCGCGCCGGGGACAGCGGCGTGCTTTAGCTCGCCAGCGTCGCCTTTCGGACTCACGTGAACCCTCCTTGTCGTAGTTCCCTGGGGGGAAGTCGCATGGCGGCTTCTGCAGCATACCTAAAGATCAAGCGTGTAACTTGTCTTCCCAGTGTGACCGCAGCAGTCCCTACATGCAATGGGAACTCTATACATTGACGTTAGGGCCGGCCCGGTCATTGGTCAAAGACGCCAGCGATAAATCTGCAGCGTGTCGAAAGTTTCAGCTTCCGCTTTAACCTTAGGCAGCCTCCGGCAGGCCCGGAAACGGACGTTTTACTTCTCGAAATCCTCTGGTTCCACGTCGTCCAGGAACTCCCGGAAGCGGCGCAGCTCGCGCTCCTCCGCCTCGGGCGAGGGCGTTGCGTCCGGCTCTTCCTCGTCGTGGTCGGTGATCCGCACACCGGCCTCCTCGAGCACTTCGGAAGCGCACCGGATGGAGCAGTCCACCCGTAACGCAACCGCCAGCGCATCCGAGGCCCGCGACCCGACGATCTTGCCGTCGTCGAACACCAACTGGGCGTAGAAGACGCCGTCTTCGACGGCGGTGATGTTAACGCCCACGACGGCGCGGCCCAGTGCCTTGATGACGTTGACCAGCAGGTCGTGGGTCAGCGGACGGGGCGGGACAACGCCCTGCTGCGCGAGGGCGATGGCGGTGGCCTCAGCCGTGCCGATCCAGATAGGCAGATGCCGCTCGCCGTGCGCCTCCTTGAGGAGCACCAGCGGCTGGTTGGACGGCATTTCCACACGGACGCCGACTATCTGCACTTCGATCATGGCCATTGGACCTTAATCATAGATCCCGGAGCCGGAAAATCCGGCTGGCACCGAGGCGCATCAGCGTTCCATCCGGGCGATCCGTCCCTGCACCAGGGCGGAGTGCAGGCCCAGGCAAAGGTCGCTGATTTCCCGCGCCGTCTCGGCAGCCCGCGCCTGGGAAGCAGCATCGCGCCGGGACGCCAGCGGGGCCACGACCCTTTCCACCAGCCCGAACTCGCGCTCCGCGGCCGCCTGGAAGGGGCGCAGATGCCGCGGTTCCAGGCCGTGCGCGGAGAGCGCGCAGCAGGCCTTGGCCACCCGTAGCGCATGGTCGTCAAAGTGACCGTCTGCAGAGCCGATCAGGCCGTAGCTCACCAGCGATTCCAGCAGTTCGGCGCTGGCCCCGGACTCGGCCCGCAGCTGCTCGGCAGTCAGCTTCCGGGACCGGTTCTTCAGCTCCGTAGCCAGCTCGTCGGAGACCATCCTGGTGGCAATCGAAACTCCCGGCGGCAGGTTTTCCGGGCCTTCACCGCGGTCGATGGCATCCAGGTAGTCCCGGATCACCTTCAGCGGCAGGTAATGGTCCCGCTGCAGGGCCAGCACAAAGCGCAACCGTTCCACATCCGCTTCGCCGAACTGCCGGTAGCCGGCCGGAGTGCGCTGCGGGCTGATCAGCCCCTTTTCCTCATAAAAGCGGATCTTCGAGGCCGTGACGGAGGGAAAATCCTCCGTCAGCTGGGCCAGGACCTCGCCGATATTGAAGATGACAGGGGCTGCCGGACGGCTCTGCTGCCCCCGGTGGCCGCCCATCGGCCGCAGCTTCCGTGCGGAGGCGTGATTCATGCTCACGGGCGGCGGTCCCTAGGAGTTCGGCTGGTTCGGGGTGGCCGGGCTGTAGTAGTACGTAAGCCTGAAC
>DATIMB010000069.1:0-2470 GCA_035475875.1 Micrococcaceae bacterium | reverse complement strand
ACCCGTGGCCCTATCCGGGTGACAATCTCATAATTGATGGTGCCGGCGGCGTCCGCCCAATCATCCGCCGTCGGACCGCCGTCGTCGCCCGTTCCGAACAGCACCGCCTCCGCGCCCAGCACCGAGGTCCCGCCGGCCACCGATGCGTCCTGGCCCAGGTCCACCACCATCTGGTCCATTGCGATGCGGCCCACCACCGGGTAGGTCCTGCCGTTGATCCGCACCGGTCCCCCGGTGGCCACCCGCGGCACCCCATCCGCGTAGCCCAGCGGGATCAGGCCCAGGGTGCTGGGGCCGTTGGTGCGGTACAGGAAGCCGTAGGACACGCCCTGGTCGGCCGGAACGTCCTTGCACTGCGCCACCCGCGTGCTCAGTGTCATGGCCGGTCGCAGGCCGAGCTCGGAGGAGCTGGTGCCGCTGAACGGGGAGAGCCCGTAGATGCCGATGCCGGCCCGTACCAGGTCGAAGTGCGTATCCGGACGGGACAGCAGGGCCGGCGTGTTGGCCAGGTGCCGCACCTCCAGGTCCGCGCCGGCGTCCTCCGCCACCGCGACCGCCTCACGGAACCGATCCAGCTGCTCATCGGTTTCCGGCCGGCGCGGCTCGTCCGCCACGGCCAGATGAGAGAAGATGCCCACCACCCGCAGCAGGCCCTGGTCCTGGTGCTCCATGGCCGCCCCCACCAGGGAATCCCAGAGGGCGGCGGTGCAGCCGTTGCGGCCCAGACCGGTATCGATCTTCAGGTGGACGCGGGCCGGGCGCTGCTGCTCGCGCGCGGCGGCCACAATGTATTCCAGCTCCCAGCCGGAGGTGGCCACGTCGATGCCGGCGGCCAGCGCGGCCCCGAAGTCGCTGGACGGGGTGTGCAGCCAGGCCAGGATCGGGGCCTCGATTCCCGCTTCGCGGAGCTGGAGGGCCTCCGAAATGTGCGCCACGCCGAGCCAGGCAGCGCCGGCCTGCAGCGCCGCCCGGGCCACCGGAATCATCCCGTGGCCATAGCCGTCGGCCTTAACCACCGCCATGAGCTTGGCCGGCGAGGCCACCCCGCGCAACTGGCGGACGTTCTCCCTGACGGCTTGCAGATCGATGAGGGCTTGGCGTTCGGGAAGGAATGGCTGTTCGTGTGGATTCACCGTCCCATTTTAGACGCTCATGTTCAGCGGCTCCGGCTGGGGGCGAAGCCGCCGCTGGAGGCGAAGCCGGCAGAGCGGGCGATGCCAGCCGGCTGCGGGCGAAGCCGGCCCGGTGGGCCGGTGGCCTGCGAGCCAAGCTCGCCGGGCGGGTGGGTCCCAGCCCGCTGTCGCCCGCGCCCGTCCTCAGGCATCGGACTGGTGCGCGATCGTGGCGGTGGCCCGGCGCACCGCCTCCAGCGGGACGTCCAAAATCACGTCCTCCAGGAAGGAGTACCGCCGCAGCCACTGCTTGCGCACGCCGTCCCGGCTGGCGTTCATCCGGTGCCACCAGTCCGCAATGTCGCCCCAGCCCGGCGCCGCCAGCGACCCGCCCACCTGCTGCACGGACAGTGAGGCGCACAGGTTGGCGAAGCTGAGCCGGTCGGCCAGCTTCCAGCCGGCCAGGCAGCCAACCACAAAGGCGGCGCTGAAACAATCCCCGGCGCCCGTGGGGTCGTAGGCGTTGACCGGCAGCGCCGGGACCCACTCTTCCTCCCCCGTCAGCGAGTCCACGGCCACCGCCCCCTGCGGTCCCACTGTCACCACCGCAACGGGCACCCGGTCCGCGAGCGCGTAGAGCGCCGCCCATGGATCCTCGGTCCGGGTGAAGGCCATCGCCTCCGCCGCGTTCGGCAGGAAGGCGTGGAAGTTCTCCAGGCTGGTCAGCGTTGCGTGCGGCCACTGCTCAGTGGGGTCCCAGCCGACGTCGCCGAACAGCAGCGTGCCGTTGCGCCTGGCCGCGAGCGCCCATGGCTCCAACTCCTCCTCCACACCGATGATGGCGGCACGCGCGGTCGGGGGCGGATCACCGATCAGTTGGCTGGCGCTGCGCGGGGACGGGTGGCCATGCGTGACCATGGAGCGGTCCTTATGCACGGAGAGCGAAATGGTTACCGGTGAATGCCAGCCGCGGAAGCGCTGCGAGAGCGAGAGGTCGACGTGCTCCTGCCCGGAGAGGATCTCCCAATTGAAGTCCCCGTAGCCGTCGTCGCCGAAGGCCGCGGCCAGCGTGGTGTTCAGGCCCAGCCGGCTCGCTGCAATGGCCTGGTTGGCAACCCCGCCCGGACACGATCCCATTCCCTCCGACCAGACCTCCGTCCCGGGCCGCGGGAGCTGGGCAAGTCCGGTGAAAATGATGTCCAGGAAGACCGACCCGGTCAGGATCAGGTCAAAGCGCGGCGAGTCTGGTCCCCGTTGGCTGGCCAGCGGGTCGAAGCGGTTCGCGGGATTCTGGCTGGTGCCCATGTACGGCAGACTACTGTACGGCACAATACTTGTATGCGGACAGCATTGTTGAT
>DATIMB010000068.1:0-4139 GCA_035475875.1 Micrococcaceae bacterium | reverse complement strand
TCCGCGGGATGGTTGGCTTTTTTGAGCTCTACCTGATGTTCGGCTCGGTGGCGTTTATTGCCTCCCTCTTCAACGACCGCTCCAAGCGGCTGGGCGACATGGTTGCCGGAACCTATTCCATCCGGGAGCGGATTGCTGCGGCGCCGCCGCTGCTAGTACAGGTCCCGGAGGGTCTGCAGGCCTGGGCCATGGTGGCGGACATCGGCAGGCTCCCCGACCCGCTGGGGCGCAGGATCACAGCCTTCCTCGGTCAGGCGCCCAGGATGGCACCTGGTTCACGGGCGCAGTTGGCGGTGGGCCTGGCCAGCGAGGCAGCGGCCTATACCGCTCCGCCGCCGCCGTGGGGCACCGTGCCTGAGGCGTTCCTCGCGGCGTTGGTGGCCGAGCGCCGGGACCGCGACTACCGCCGGTTAATGCTGCAGCGGGAGCGGTCAGACGCGCTGGCGCTGCGGCTTTCCGGGTTGCCGTTCCCGCCCCGGGGCCGCCGCTGATGGCGCAGCGGCCCGGTCAGCTGCCGTTGGCGGCCTGGGATGGGTACTGCGCCCAGGGGATGTTCCAGTCGCCGTAGCCGTCAGTTGGCGCGGCCGACTCGCTGGGGCTGTTGATCACCTGGACAACATCGCCTACGCCCATGTTGTTGAACACCCAGGACGCACCGGCTTCGTTCATGCCGATGCAGCCGTGCGAGAGGTTCAATTTTCCGATGTAGTCCACGGCCTGGCCCGCTGCCTGGTGGATGAACTCGCCGCTGGGGGTCAGCCTGGTCGCGTAGTTGACGTCAAGCTCACCGTAGTCCGCCGGGTCACCGGGCTTGAGCCCAATCGTGGAGGCCACGAAGTGCGCATACCGCTGATGGCCCATCAGGACCAGGTATCCGGAGGCGGACGGGAACCGCTCGTCCCCCATGGTGACCAGGAAGTGCTGGGCCGGCTGGTCATTGATGTACACGTCCGCGACATGGTTCGCGGAGTCCGCGATCATGACCTTCTTGTCCCCGATCGGGATGGTGATCTTCTTGTTGAAGTTGCCAATCTGCCCGCGGCCGAAGTCCACTCCAAAGAGTTCCATGTCAACGGTGACCGTGCTGTTCGCGGTCCAGAAGGCCTCGGGCCGGAACCGGACCATCTTGTCGCTGTACCAGTGGAAGGCACCCACCTGGCCGGCCGTCGTCGTGATTTTGATGGCCTTCTCAACGGCATCCTTGTTGATCACCGGCTCGCTGAAGGTGATCTGGATCGGCTGGGCCACGCCCACCTGCTGGCCGTCCTGCGGATAGACCGCGGCATCGGCCTCGTTGGCGGCCGGGACAGTGTTGAAGGTCTGCGTCTTGTGGGTCTGGCGGTTGGCGCCGTCGACGACGGTGAAGTCGTAGGTGTAGGCCGTGTCGAACTTGAGCGGCCCCCTGGCGGTCCAGGTGGACCCGTCCGCGCTGACAGAGCCTTCGACGGCGGCGCCTGACTGGGTTTCGGTAAGCGAGACCGACTTGACGGTGCCGTTGGTGGCCTTGACCACAGCGGGGACTGCCGGGTTGACCTGCTGCGCGCCGTCCGTCGGAGTGACCCCGAGTTCCAGCGGCTTGACCACGGGGGCGGCCATCCCCGGCGTGGTCCGCATGGGGCTGAGCGCCTCCGACTGGACAGGTGAACCCGCCCAGGTGGGGGCGGTTGCGGCGCCGACCCCGCCGGCGACTGCTGCGACGCAGACGGCGGCGATCAGGCCGATTTTCCAGCCCTTGCGGTTTCCCTTACTCATGCACAACTCCAGACCTGCAGCAACAGAGGCTACCCGTCGATTTTACGCTACCGCGGCGGGCCCGAAGGCGCGCCACGGTCTCAACAGCGCAACGATGGCTACCCGTCAGTAACGGTAATGGTCGGATTTGTAGGGACCGGCGGCATCTATATCGAGGTACTCGGCCTGCTCCTTGGACAGTTCTGTCAGCTCCACGCCCAGCGCGCCAAGGTGCAGGCGCGCCACCTTTTCGTCCAGGATTTTGGGCAGCACGTAGACCTGGTTGCCGTACACCGGCTGGCCGTCGCTGCCGGTGTGGCCGTTCTTCGTGAAAATCTCGATCTGGGCAATGGTCTGGTTGGCAAATGAGTTGCTCATCACGAAGGACGGATGGCCGGTGGCGTTGCCCAGGTTCAGCAGCCGGCCCTCGGAGAGCACGATGATGGAGCGCTGCTGGGCGGTGCCTTCATCGAAGACCCACTCGTGCACCTGCGGTTTGATTTCCACCTTGCGCACGCCGGGGACCTTGGCGAGTCCGGCCATGTCGATCTCGTTGTCGAAGTGGCCGATGTTGCCCACGATTGCCTTGTCCTTCATGCCCAGCATGTGCTTGGCCATGATGACATCCTTGTTGCCGGTGGTGGTGATGAAGATATCGCCCTGGGCCAGCACCGATTCCAGCCGCGCCACCTGGTAGCCGTCCATCGCCGCCTGCAGGGCACAGATCGGGTCGATCTCGGTGACGATGACGCGGGAGCCCTGGCCGCGCAGGGCTTCCGCGGCGCCCTTGCCGACGTCGCCGTAGCCGCAGACGACGGCGACCTTGCCGCCCATGAGCACGTCGGTGGCCCGGTTGATGCCGTCCGGCAGCGAGTGCCGGATGCCGTATTTGTTGTCGAACTTGCTCTTGGTGACCGAGTCGTTGACGTTGATGGCGGGGAAGAGCAGCCTGCCCTGCTCGGCCAGCTGGTAGAGCCGGTGCACACCGGTGGTGGTTTCCTCCGTCACGCCCAGGATGCCCTTGGCCACGCGGGTCCACTTCTGCGGATCCGCCGCCAGGCTGCCGCGCAGCACGTCCAGGATGATCCGGTACTCCTCCGGGTCCTCTTCGGTGGCAGCGGGGACCGCGCCGGCGGCTTCGAACTCGACCCCCTTGTGCAGCAGCAGAGTGGCGTCGCCGCCGTCATCGAGGATCATGTTCGGGCCGAGCTCAGGGTTTGCGTCCGCGCCGGGCCAGGACAGGATCTGCTGGGCGGTCCACCAGTATTCCTCCAGCGTCTCGCCCTTCCAGGCGAAAACGGGAACACCCTGCGGGTCCTCGGCGGTGCCCTCGCCGACGACGATGGCGGCCGCCGCCTCGTTCTGCGTCGAGAAGATGTTGCAGGAGGCCCAGCGCACCTCGGCGCCAAGGGCGGTCAGCGTCTCGATCAGGACTGCGGTCTGCACCGTCATGTGCAGGGAGCCGGCGATCCGTGCACCCTTGAGTGGCTGGCTGGGGCCGAATTCGCGGCGCAGCGACATCAGGCCCGGCATTTCGTGCTCGGCCAGCCGGATCTGGTGGCGGCCCGCCTCCGCCAGGGAAATATCGGCGATCTTGTAGTCAAAAGTCATGGCAGCAGGTCCTTTATGGGCGTCGTTCGTCAAGGTACGTCGGTGGTTTCTGGGGTGGCCGGGTCGGCCGGGCCGGCAGGTGCTCCCGGACCGGCAGGTGCGGCCGTGTCTGTCAGCTTCTCAGGAAGGATCAGCAGCGGGATATCGTCGGCGATCCGGTAGCGCAGCGGGCGACCCTCCGGGCCGGCGACTGTGCTGACAAGTTCATCGCCGTCCTGCACCAGCGAGGCCTTGGTGACCGGGCACCGGAGCACGGCCAAAAGTTCGTCTCTGACATGCGTCATGGGGGTGCTCCTGTGGATCTACTCTTGAGGCGTAGGGACGGTGCCGTAGGGACCGTCGGGTGCTGCTCCAAGCCTAGCGCCGACAAGTCAGTCGCGCAGAACCCGCAGATGGGCGCGCCGGGCGCCCTGCGCCGCCGCAGCGGTCGGTGGTTCGAGGGCACTCCTGCTGCCACGCTGGGCCAGCGGCCCGATGTCCTGCACAGGCTCGGCCGGAACGCTGGCGGCTTCCCGAACGGCATCGGCCAGGGCCAGCAGATCGTCGGGGCCCGGGCCGGGAGGGGTGGTGGGCATGGCCAACCGGACCACTTCCCAGCCACGGGGCACGGTCAGCCGTCCGGAGTGCAGTGCGCACAGGTCGTAGCAGTGCGGTTCGGCGAAGGTGGCCAACGGGCCAAGGACCGCGGTCGAGTCTGAATAGACGTACGTCAGCGTGGCTACGGCCGACTGGCTGCAGGCTGATCTTGAACACTGGCGTATGGTTCCCACGGCTCCTAAGATTACCCGCCTTCGGCG
>DATIMB010000067.1:0-1730 GCA_035475875.1 Micrococcaceae bacterium | reverse complement strand
CATCACGTATTCACCCAGGCTGAAGCGTGCGTCCACGAAGTCGCGGGCAAAGCGCTTCTGCGGACCTTTGTCGCGCACCGGCAGGAAGCGTTCCTCGCCGGTGTCCATGGCACGGCGCATCCTGGCCTGCTCTTCACGGCGTGCTTCCCGGTCGGCTGTCTTGGCGGCCGACCGGTCATTGGGGACCAGGGGGCGCTTGCGCGCAGCCTCCTGCTCCTTCCGGGACGGAGTGGGCGCGCCCTTTCCTGCCCGCGGGTCGGTCTGCCGGCCAGTGGCCTGGGAAGCCAGCTCATCGGCAACGGACTGGGGGGCGGGGGCATCTTTCTTACGTCCAAACACCCCACAAGAATACCCCGGCCCAGGCGTGCGGTTGACCGGCCCGCCGCCTGCCGTCGCCCCTGCCGCGACTTGGCCGGCCCGGTACCCGACGGTAGGGTACGGACATGACTCCTGAGCACCAAAATACCGTCCCCGACGCCCAGCTGGATGTGGATGCCCTCCGCCGGAGTGTGGCCGGTGGTTTCCCGGACATTCTGGAACACCTGGTGAGGCTGGTGGCCATCCCCGGCATTGCCTGGGAGGCGTTCGACCCGGCCGAGCTGCAGCGCAGCGCGGAGGCGGTCGCCGGGCTGGTGCGCGACGCCGGTGTCGAGGACGTCCGGATCCTGCGCGTGGACAAAGCCGACGGCACCCCGGGGGGGCCCGCCGTCGTCGCCCGTAAGCCGGCAGCCCCGGGCAAGCCGACTATCCTGCTCTACGCCCATCACGATGTCCAGCCGCCAGGGGACCCGGCGCTTTGGGATTCGCAGCCTTTTGTGGCCACCGAACGGGGCGGCCGGCTCTACGGGCGCGGCGCCGCGGATGACAAGGCCGGGATCCTGGCGCATCTGGGTGCGCTGCGGGCCGTGCACGAAGTCCTGGGCGACGCCTTTGGCCTGGGCGTCACGCTGTTCATTGAAGGGGAAGAGGAGGCAGGCTCACCCACCTTCCGAACCTTCCTGCAGACCCACCAGGATCTGCTGCGCGCGGACGTCATTGTGGTCGCGGATTCGGGGAACTGGAAGGTTGGAGTGCCTGCGCTGACCACCAGCCTGCGCGGCCTCGTGGACGGCACCCTTGAGGTCCGGGTGCTGGAGCACGCAGTCCACTCGGGCATGTTCGGCGGTCCGGTGCTGGACGCGCCGACCCTGCTGGCGCGGCTGATTGCCACCTTGCATGACGACGACGGCAACGTTGCGGTTGAGGGGCTGGTGGCCCGGGACGACACTGAGGTGGACTACCCCGAGGCCGACTTCCGTGCCGATGCCTCGGTGCTGGAGGGCGTTCGGCTGGCCGGAACCGGTTCCCTGGCGTCCCGGTTGTGGACCAAGCCGGCCTTGTCCATCATCGGCATGGACATCCCGTCCGTAGCGGTCAGTTCCAATACGCTGCTGCCGTCCGCGCGGGCCAAGTTCAGCCTGCGGCTGGCTCCGGGGCAGGATCCGCAGCGGGCGATGGATGCGCTGCGGCGGCACGTGGACCGGTATGCCGGCACGGTGGCCTTTGGCGCCCGTGTGACGTTTACCCCGGGGGAGCAGGGGCAAGCGTTTGCCGCTGACACCTCGGCCCCGGCGGCGCAGTCCGCGCTCTGGGCGCTACGCGAATCCTGGGGCGTGCAGCCGGTGGAAAGCGGAGTGGGCGGTTCCATTCCCTTCGTAGCGGACCTGACCGAGATCTTCCCGCAGGCCCAG
>DATIMB010000066.1:0-5325 GCA_035475875.1 Micrococcaceae bacterium | reverse complement strand
ACGATCAGGGCGGCGATGACAATCAGGGCGATGACGACGGCGACCCCGCCGCCGGTGGCCTTCGCGACCGCCTCGTAGGAGTTGCCCGCCAGGAAGCCGAGCAGCACGTACCCTACTCCCCAGACGATGCCGCCGGCGGCGTTGTAGGCCAGGAACACGTGGTACGGCATCCGTGAGGTACCGGCAAGAGCGGGCATCACGGCACGGAAGAAGGCCGTGAACCGGCCCAGGAACACCGCTGCTCCGCCGCGGCGGCGCAGCACATCCTGGGCCTCCTGGAGCCGGTGCCGGTGCCTGGCCAGGATTTTGATGTTCAGCAGGCGGGGGCCGAAGTGCTTTCCCACCTCGTAACCGACAGAGTCGCCGACGATGGCAGCCAGCGCCACCAGGATCATCAGCAGCCACAGATCGACGTGTCCGCGGCTGGCCACCACCCCGCCCAGCACGGCCGCGGTTTCGCCGGGGATAATGAAACCGACAAAGATCGCGTCCTCGGCAAACACGAGGGCGGCCACCAGGACGTAGACCAGCAGCGCATTGACGTTGAGGATGGCATCTACCACGGACGACACGGCAGGAGTCCTCTCCTCGGAAGGGCTGTCTTGGTACCGCTGCGGTTTTGGGATATTAGGCGGCTTGAGGGAACGTCCATGTCCAGCCTGACTTTACCGTCAGCCTGGATTTAGCGCGATTGCCTTGCCCTGCCTGTGGCGGCTGTGATGGCCATGCTGTCCAGATTGGGCAAGGCAAGGCCCAGCAGATGCCTGGCCTCCGCAATAACTTGTTCCGCGGCCGCGAGGGACATATCTGACACCTCGATAGTGCCGTTTCCCTGGAGGCGGTGTCCGATCCAGCGCAGTTGCAGGCCCACCACGGCGTTGACGCCGGGCGTGGCGGCAAGTGCGGTTTCAGCCCGGCGGAGCAGCTCGGGCTCGATGCCGTCCATCAGGCGGCGGCCGATGCTGCGGACCGTTCCCCAAAGCAGGATGATGATGGCGACGGCAATCAGCAGGCCCACGATGGGGTCGGCCAGCGGGAATCCCAGCCACACTCCGATCACCCCGAGGACCACCGCCAGCGAGGTGAAACCGTCGATGCGGGCGTGTACGCCGTCGGCCACCAGGGCTGCCGAGCCGATTTTCCGGCCGATGCGGATCCGGTAGATCGCCACGGCTTCGTTCCCGGCGAATCCCACCAGACCAGCGGCGGCAACCCACCACACGTTGTGCAGCGGCTGCGGATGGATCAGCCGGTCGACAGCCTGCCAGCCAGCGATGATCGCAGAGAGCGCAACCACGGCAACGATGAACAGGCCGGCCAGGTCCTCGGCTCGGCCGAATCCGTAGGTGTAGCGGCGCGTCGCGGCTCGGCGCGACAGGATGAAGGCGATCCAGAGCGGAACCGCGGTGAGGGCGTCGGAGAAGTTGTGGATGCTGTCTGCCAGCAGCGCCACCGAGCCGCTGAACAGGACCACAATGAACTGCAGGATGGTGGTGCCCAGCAGGATGAAAAGACTGATTTTTACTGCCCGGACGCCCTGCTTGCTGGCTTCGAGGGCATCGTCAATGGAGTCAGCGGCATCATGGGTGTGCGGGACGAAGAGCCCGTAGAAGAATCCTTTGATGCCGCTCGGGTGGGAATGGCCGTGGTCATGGTCATGCCCGTGGTCATGGTCATGCCCGTGGGAGTGGCCGTGGCTGTGCGAACCGTCGTGGTCATGGTCGTGGCCATGGGAGTGGCCGTGGCCGTGCGAATGGCCATCGTCATGGACAGGGCCGGTTTCGTGCGCATGGCCATGGTCACCCTGATGGGGCGCGTGGACAAGCGGATCGGAATGGATGTGCTGGTCGTTACCGGTGCTCATGATCGGCTCGCGCTTTCCGTGTGGTGGTGGCGGGGGATGCCCCCGAGGGAATGCTCGGCCTGGAAGATCGCATCGGTAACGAGCTGGCGTGCGTGTTCGTTTTCCAAGCGATAAAAGACCCTTGTCCCCTCCTGCCGGCCGGTGACCAGGCGTCCCAGCCGCATCTTTGCGAGGTGCTGGGAGACCGAGGCCGGGGATTTCTGGACGAGCTCGGCGAGCCGGTTGACCGGCAACTCGCCCTCCCGCAGGGCCAGGATGATCCGCACCCGCGTCGCATCTGCCAGCATCGCGAATACTTCGACGGCCAATTCCACGAACTGACTGTCCGGGTCGCGGCCGCATATGGGACTATCTGCATCCATATGCATATTCTTTCATATCAGACAGAGCCGCTCAAACGGTCCGCCCTTGGTCGTGCCAGCCGGAGGGGACGCTGAGAGGCTATGCGAATTCCGATTCCGGTGCGCTGGCGGCGGAGGCGAACCTGATGATTGACGGCGACCCGCTGCTGATGTGCCGACGGCACCTGGCGGAGCGCATGCCGATCAGCAGGGCCGCGGGTGGGGCGATTGCCGGCCGGTTGCTGGAGATCCGGGGCGCCTTCTGTGCCTGATTGAATCCATGACGGACCGCGGGCAGGCAGCCACGGCGCAGGAAGATGCCTCCTGGCTTGAGGCATTGGGCTGGTTCGCCGGTTGGGGCCTGCCACTGTACCTGTCCACTCCCGCGGGGAGATCCGCGCAGGACCCGGAGAAGGAGAGCAATGAATGAACGCAGATCCCTAATCGGCTACATGGGTGGGTGGGCGCAGCGCCGAGGAGGTGAGCACCGAGGCCAGCATCCAAAGAGCCGCATAGCCGAAGGCCACGGTCGGTGAAAAGACTGCCCAGAGGATACCCGCCACCACGGTAGCCCCCAGATCGCCGCCCGACTGCACCAGTCCGAGCATTCCGTAGCCGTTGCCGCGCAGCCTGTCCGGCAGGGCCAGCGCGACCGCCGTCGATTCGGCCGTTTCCGCGAAGCCAATGCCGATGCCGGCCAGCAGGAAGCCTGCCAGCGCCACCGGCCACGTGTGCGGGCCGAAGGCGAAGAGCAGGTAGGCGGCGATGTAAACGATGCCTCCGGCGGCGAAGACGGGCCGGGCACCATTACGGTCCACCAGATGGCCGCCGGCTAGGGATGCAACGGTAGCCGCGGCGTTGTGTGCGGCGTAGAAGAAAATGGCCAGGGCGGCCGCCGCTGCCCGGGTGCGTCCATCGCCGGAGAGCAGGTCTGTTGCACGAAGGATCAGCAAGGTGGTGGCCAGGTTGCCCAGCTCAAAGAAGGAGACCGGCAGCAGCGCCTTGGCTGCCCCGCTGCGGCGCAGCTCGCCCAAGTTGAAGCTGAGGGTCCGGCGTCCGTCCGGTGTGACCAGGATCTTCCGGGCCTGCCGTGCAGCCACGGTGATGGCGACGGCAGCAAAAATGCTCGGGATGAACGAGAGAACGATGGCCGGCCGCAGCCCCACCAGTCCGACCAGCAGGCCGGCCAGCAGCGGACCGGCGATGGCTCCGGCATTGTCGCCGGCGCGCTCCACGCCCGAGGCCCGGCCGTACGCTGCCCGCGGGGTGATGGAGACCAGCAAGGTGTCCCGGGCGGGGGACCGGACACCGCGCGCCGCCCAGGCCAGGGCCCGCAGGACCGCGACCTGCCAGATCGCGGTCGTCAGGCCGATAGCGGCGGTGGCAACAGCGGTGATGAGGTAGCCGCCGGACGCTATCTTGGCGCGCCGTGACGGCTCGTTGGAGAGGGGGCCACCGGCCAATTTGCTCAGCCCGACCAGGGCGTCCGAGGCTCCTTCGATGGCACCCAGTGCAGCGGGACCGGCGTGCAGCGTGGACGTGACAAAGGACGGCAGCACCGAAGTGACGAGTTCATGGCCGGCGTCGCTGAAGAAGGAGGCGGTACCAACGCCTAGGATGCCCCTGTTCAACCATTTGTCCCCCTCTTCCCGAGCGGGCGTGCCGGCGGCCGCGCCGGCACCGGCGCCGTCGTCGTCGTGCCCCGTGTCCTCTGCATCCGGGCCGTTCAATGGTCACTTCCATTCTTATGGGTTGGGATGACATGAACCCTCCTGATCCGCGATATTACTCGGTCAGGAAGCCGTGGCCGGAACGTTTCCAGGCCGTACGGTAATCCGGAATGACCGGAAGCAAGGCGGCGGACTGTAGGTGAAACTGGATCATGACTATTGCAAGATCCGTGCTGTTGTTTGTCCTAGCTGCGGCCGCCGAGATCGGCGGAGCCTGGATGGTCTGGCAGGCCGTACGGGAGGGCCGTTCGTGGTGGTGGGCGGGGATTGGAGTCATTGCTCTGGGCCTGTACGGGTTTGTTGCCACCTTGCAGCCCGATGCGCATTTCGGGCGCATCCTGGCCGCCTACGGGGGAGTGTTCGTCGCGGGCTCGCTGGCGTGGGGCATGATTTTCGACGGCTTCCGCCCGGACCGCTGGGACCTCATGGGCACCTTTATTTGCCTCGCGGGGGTGGCGGTCATCATGTTCGCTCCCCGTGGTCCCGTTTCCTAGACCCGCGTGGGGAGGCAGCGCCGGGCCGGTACGCCAGCCGGTTAAGTGCCGGCGAGCCGGCTGCGACGCTCCAGGAAGACGATGTCCCGCCATTGGCCGGCGCGAGGTCCGGAGGCCATGCGGGCGATGCGTTCGCGGGTGCCGACGACCCGGAAGCCTTGGCGCTCGTGCAGGGCCAGGCTGGCGGTGTTCTCGGGGAAGATGCTGGATTGGATGGTCCAGAGGCCAGCCTGCTCGGTGGACCGGATCAGTTCCTGCAGCAGCCTTCCGCCGATGCCGCGGCCGCGGGCCCCGGCGTCGACGTAGAGGGAGTGTTCGACGACGCCGGCATAGACTTCGCGGGTTGAGACGGGCGTAACGGCGGCCCAGCCCAGTACCGCACCCCCAGGTTCCACAGCTACCAATCTGTGGTCCGGCAGCCGGGAGGCATTGAACCGGTGCCAGGCAGGCGGCGACGTTTCAAACGTCGCATGTCCGGTGGCTATGCCTTGGGCATAGATCCGCTCCACGTCCGGCCAGTCCGCCTCGAGAAGGTCGCGGACTACAACCTCTGTTGCCCGCCGGGTCACGGCTCGGTGAGCAGGGCCGCGGCCCGGTCCAGTGCGCCGGGGACCAGGGAGTAGTAGGCCCAGGTTCCTCTCTTGTCGCGGTCCAGCAGGCCGGCGTCGACCAGGATCTTCAAATGGTGGGACACGGTGGGCTGTCCAAGATCCAGTGGTTCGGTCAGGTCGCAGACGCAGGCTTCACCTCCGGTGCTGGCCTTGACGATGGACAGCAGCCGGAGCCGGTTGGGATCGGCCAGCGCCTTGAACACCAGCGCCCGCTTCTGCGCCTCCTCCGCGTCCAGCACATCGGTGCCGGCCGGGGTGCAGCAGGAATCGAGAGCGCTCGCTCCG
>DATIMB010000065.1:0-1598 GCA_035475875.1 Micrococcaceae bacterium | reverse complement strand
CAGCGAGGCAGCACCGCAGGGTCCGGAATCGAAGCCCAGGTTCTCCAGGTCCTTGACCGCCTGCAGGTCCTGGTCTTCGGAGATAGCCACCGCGGCATCGATGCCGCCGTGCAGCAACGGCCAGGCGATGCTGGATACCGTCCCGCAGTTCAGTCCGGCCATCCGGCTATCCCCCGTCTGCACGACGACGGACCGGTCCGCCTTGAGCGACTCCAGCAGGCAGGCCGCCTCCTCCGGTTCCACGCTCAGCAATACAGGATGCGTCGCTGCGCCGCTTCTTCCCCGGTCCCGGTAGTGCGCGACGGCAGCCTGGATCAGCGAGCCCACCCCGCACGGCGTAACCACCATGTCTGGACCGGACCCGCGGCCCTTCACCTCCACCAGCCCGGCCGCTTCCAGCTGGGCATCGATTTCGCGGAAGATCGTCGAATACCCCTCCACGATCCGTTCCGGGATCGCCTCGTAGCCCGGCCAGGCAGTGTCCTGGACCAGAACCGCCGCCGGATCCGATTCCGCGTCCGACGCAGCCCGGACCACCACGTCGTCGTACGGCGCCTCCAGCTCAACCAGCTCCGCTCCCTCGCCAATAATCCCCTCCTTGGCCGCCCTGCCGATCCGGGCCGGGACAAAGACCCGGGCCGGCAGACCCAGCAGCGCCGCGGTGTGCGCCACCGCCCGGCCGTGGTTGCCATCGGTGGCGCAGACCAGGGTGAGGCTGCCGGCAAAATGCACCGCCAGCTCCGCGAAGGTCCAGTTCCGGTCCGGCTGGCCGGAGCGGTTGGCCAGCTCACGGTAGAGAGCCCAGGAAGCGCCCACCATTTTGAACGCGGGCAGGCCGAACCTGTGGGATTCCTCCTTGACGAAGACCTGCCCCACCCCCAGTTCGGCCGCCAGCCCGGGACACGCGCGCAGCGCGGTCGGCTCATACCCTGGCATCCCCCGGTGGAAATCCAGTACTGCACCCGGCGCCGGATCACAGGAAAAACTGCGCGCGGTGGGGTTCAGATACCAGCTGGATTCCGGATGCTCAGTCATGGCTACAGTCAACCCGACTTCCACGAGTCCGGCTAGGCTGAACCCATGTCAATCCACATCGGCGCCCAGCCCGGCGATATCGCCAAGAATGTCCTGATGCCCGGCGACCCGCTCCGCGCGGAGTGGATCGCCAACTCATACCTTGACAACGTCGTCCGCTACAGCACGGTACGCAACATGCTCGGCTTCACCGGCACCTACCGCGGCCTGCCGGTCTCGGTTCAGGGCAGCGGGATGGGCCAGCCGTCCATGGGGATCTACGCCACCGAGCTGATGAAGGATTACGGGGTTCACACCATCATCCGGGTGGGCACCTGCGGCGGCATCTCCAACGGCGTGCGGATGCGTGATGTGATCATCGCGCAGACCGCCAGCACGGATTCCTCCCTGAACCAGCTTCGGTTCCACGGCATCGACTTTGCCCCTGCCGCTGACTTCACGCTGATGCGCCACGCCTTTGATGCCGCCAGCACCGGCGGCCTCAACGCCGTCGTCGGAGGGCTTTTCACCTCGGATTCCTTCTACAACGACCGCAACGAACTGTGCATGCAGCTGGCGGACTA
>DATIMB010000064.1:0-16362 GCA_035475875.1 Micrococcaceae bacterium | reverse complement strand
GCCTTTGACGTGGGCGGCACGGACACCAAAGCGGGTATCCTGCAGGGTCCCATCGGACCAGGGGAGGTCAAGATCCGTGACCTGCGCCGGGTGCCGACACCCCGCGACGCGTCCCGGCCCGGCGACGCGGTGATCGAGCGGCTGGCGGAGTTGGCCCAGGACTACCGCAGGGAACACCCGGAGGCCGGGATCGCCGCGGTGGGCCTGACGGTGCCCGGGCTGGTGGACGAGGCCGGCGGAACCGGCATCCTCTCCGCGAACCTGGGCTGGGAAAACTACCCCTTCGCGCAGCGGCTGTCCGCCCGGCTGGACCTTCCGGTGGCCTTCGGGCACGACGTCGGCATGGCCGGGGAGGCCGAATTCCGGATCGGGGCCGCGCGCGGGCACAGCGACGTCATTGTGCTGGTGATCGGCACCGGGATCGCCGGTGCGGTCTTCAGCGACGGCCGGCGGGTGGCCGGCGGCGGCTTTGCCGGCGAGCTGGGCCACGCGCTGGTCCCGGCGGACGGCGCGCTGCAGGTGCTGGAGGCGGTCGGCTCGGCGGGGGCATTGGCCCGGCGGTATGCGGCGACAACGGGAGCGCAGGCCGACGACGGCGCCCGCGGCGTGCTGCTGCTGGCGCAGCGGGGCGATGCGGCGGCGCAGCAGGTCTGGGCCGAGGCCGTCGACGCGCTGGCCTTCACGCTTTCCCAGTGCGTGTCCATCCTGGGTACCGAAACCGTCGTGCTGGGCGGCGGCCTGGCCGAAGCCGGGGATGCGCTCTTTGCCCCGCTGGCCGCGCGCCTCGATGCGTTGCTGACCTTCCACCGCCGGCCGTCCCTGGTCCGCGCCGAGCTGGGCCAGGACGCCGGGCTGATCGGCTCGGCGCTCAGGGCACGGGATCTGCTGGCTGCGGCGCCCGGAAACGGCCGGCCATGAGGACCATTGTCACCGTAACGGCGAACCCGGCCCTGGACCTGACCTATACGGTGCCGGGAATCCGGCTGGGCGAGTCGCACCGCGTCGCGGCGCCACTGGCCCGGGCCGGCGGCAAGGGCGTCAATGTCTCCCGGGTGGCGCACCAGCTGGATTTCCCGACCCTGGCGGTGGGCACCTGCGGCGGCAGTACGGGCGCTCTCTTCCGGGCCGACCTGGACGCCGCCGGCATCGGACACCGGCTGGTGCCGGTGGCCGTGGAAACCCGGCGCACCATCGCCCTGGTGGACAGCGTCAATGACAGGACCAGCATCTTCAATGAAGCCGGTCCGGCCCTCACCGCAGCCGAATGGCAGGCGCTGGCCACAACGGTTGTCGAAAGCCTGGACTCCAGTGTCCAAGGCACTGCGGGCGTGCTGGTGGGCTCCGGCTCACTGCCCGCCGGGGCGCCCCCGGATTTCTATCCGGCCCTGGTGGCGCTGGCGCACAACGCCGGTGTACCGGCCATCGTCGATACCTCCGGACCGGGTATGCTGGCCGCCGCCAGGGCCGGCGCGGACCTGCTCAAGCCCAACCAGCACGAGCTGGCCGAGGCGACGGGGGAGAATGGCCCGGTTGCCGGTGCCCGCAAGCTGCTGGAACTGGGGGCGCGGAGGGTGCTGGTCAGCGCCGGCGGGGACGGCATGCTGGCGTTCGACGCGGGGTCGCCCGGCCGGTATTGGGAGGCCAGGCTGCCGGTTCCGCTCTCCGGCAACCCCACCGGCGCCGGTGACGCCGCCGTCGCCGCTGCCGCCGTCGCGCTGGCCGCCGGAATCACCGACCCGCAGGACATCCTCCGCCGGGCCACCGCCTGGAGCGCCGCCGCGGTGCTGATGCCCGGAGCCGGGGAGATTTCCGCGCGCTACCCGCAGTTGGCGGAGGAACTCCTTGTCACCAGCCACCGATAGGCCACCAGCCACCAGAAGGAGGCCACGATGGGCCTGACCCCCACCCGCGACCTGATGGTCCGTGCCGCCGCGGCCGGCACCGGCCAGGGCGCGTTCAACGTGATCCACCTGGAAACCGTCGAGGGCCTGATTGCCGGCTCGGAGCGTGCCGGGCTGCCCGTCATCCTGCAGATCTCGCAGAACTGCGCGGCCTACCACGGCGGCCTGGAGCCGCTGGCGCTGGCCACGCTGGCCGCCGCCCGGCAAGCCAGTGTTCCGGTGGCGGTCCACCTGGACCACGCGCAGGACGAGGATCTGGCCTACCAGGCGGTGGACCTGGGCTTCGGGTCCCTGATGTACGACGGCGCACACCTGGACTACCCGGACAACGTCGAAGCAACCCGTCGGGTGGCCGCCTATGCGCACGCCCGCGGCGTATACGTGGAGGCGGAACTGGGGGAGGTGGGCGGAAAGGACGGCGCCCATGCCCCCGGCGTGCTGACCGACCCGGCCGAGGCCGCCGCCTTCGTCGCCGCGACCGGCGTCGACGCCCTGGCCGTCGCGGTTGGGTCCTCCCACGCCATGACCGAACGCAGCGCCGCCCTGGACCTGGCCCGGATCGCCCGCCTGCACGACGCCCTGGAAGTGCCGCTGGTGCTGCACGGCTCCTCCGGTGTACCGGACGCCACCTTGCAGGACGCTATTGCCGCCGGGATGAGGAAGATCAACGTCTCCACGCACCTGAACGGGTTTTTCACCCGGGCGGTACGGGAATTCCTGGATGCCAACCCGTCCGTGGTGGACTCACGGAAGTACCTGGCCGCCGGCAGGGACGCCCTGGTCCCCGAAGTGGCCCGCCTGCTGACCCTGTTTTCCCGATGCTGACCGTATTTTCCGGATGCTGACCCTGTTTGGAGCAAAATGAACCGTACCGAGCGGCTTAACGCCATCCTGAACCTGCTGGCCGAGGCTGGCCAGGTGGAGGTGGAGGACATCGTCGGACGGCTGGGCGTTTCCCCGGCCACGGCCCGCCGCGACCTGGATTCGCTGGCCAACGAACGCCTGCTGACCCGCACCCGCGGCGGCGCCACCGCGGGCTCGGTCGCCTACGATCTGCCGGGGCGGTACAACCGGGACGACCATGCGGCCCAGAAACAGCAGATCGCCCAGGCCGCCAGCGACCTCATCCCCAAGGGCGCCGTCGTCGGCCTCTGCGGCGGAACCACCAGCACCGCCCTGGCCCAGATCCTCTCCACCCGCCCGGACCTGATGGAACCGTCCAACCGGCCCACCCTGACAGTGGTCACCAACGCGATCAACATCGCCGCGCAGCTGGCCGTGCGGCCGAATTTCAAGATCATGGTCACCGGCGGCATCGTGAACCCGCGCTCCTACGAGCTGGTCGGCCCGTACACGGACATTATCCTGGCGCGGGTGGCGCTGGACTTCGCCTTCATCGGCATTAACGGCATCGACCCGCGGCTTGGCCCCACGATCAATGACGAGGGGGAGGCCACGGTCAATTCGCTGATGGCCCGCCGCGCCGCCGAGGCCTTCATGCTCGCGGATTCGTCCAAGATCGGCCGGCGCGCCTTCGCCACCATGGAGGGCTACCAGTTCCGCCGGCTGATCACCGACTCCGGCATAACCGAGCAGCAGCTGACGGACTTCGAGGCGAACGGGATCGAGGTCCTGGTGGCCCCTGAGGCCTAAATCAACGTGTGGCATCAGCGCGCCGTGTTTACGCTGCACAACGGATAGCTGTCAGCAGCGGGGGCAGAGGCGCGACATTGGTACCGGTAGCAACAAGTGCCACAGCATCTGTTGTGGAGTGGAAATAACGCGGCATCTACGGCTGGATGGACTTCTCCTCGGGGGTGGAGAGCGTCAGCACCGCCTCCTCCACCAGCGGGTTGTCCTCCAGCTCCCGCTCCACCCGGCGCAGCTCCACCGCTACATGGGTCTCGCTGAAGTCTCCGGTGATGTCCACCGCCGCCACCAGATACAACCGCTCCGGGCCCACAAACTCCAGATGGATGTAGGTCACCCGCTCAATTTCCGGCCGGTCCAGCAGCATCTGCACGGCCAGCCGGTCCACGTCCCGCTGTACGGACTCACCCACCAGGAACCGGCGGTTGCGGTCAATCAGGATCAGCGCCACCACGCCCAGCAGCACGCCCACCAGGATGGATCCGAGCGCGTCCGGCACCGGATTGCCGGTGAGCTGGTGCGCCAGCACTCCGGCAAAGGCGATGGCCAGGCCGATCAGGGCCGCCGCGTCCTCGGCGAAAACGGCGCGCATGGTGGGGTTGGAGCTGTTCACCACGTGCGCTAGGGTGGCCCGGTTCAGCTGGCTCGCCATCCGGTGGGCCTGCCGCCAAGCCTGGCTGAACGAGATGCCTTCCAGCACGAATGACACGGCGAGCACCACGTAGGCCACCACGAAATCGGAGGCCGGTTCGGGGGTGATCAGCTGCTGGATGCCGTGCATGAAGGAGACCGCGGCGCCGGCCACGAAGAGGCCGAACGCGGCGAACATGGACCAGACATACGCCTCCCGGCCGTACCCCATCGGGTGCCGGCGGTCCCGCGGTTTCCGGGACCGGCGGTCCGCCACCAGCAGGAAGACCTCGTTTCCGGCGTCTGCCCAGGAGTGGGCGGCCTCCGCGGTCATCGAGGCGGAGCCGGTGAGCACGGCGGCAATGGACTTGGCGATGGCGATGACCAGGTTGACCGCAAAGGCAAGCACCACGGTGAAGGTGCTCTGGTTGCTGGCGTGTTCGGGGGGATTGAAGAAATTGCGCGTCGTTTGGGTCGTCATGCGCTTTGCCTTCCGCCGCTGTGCGTTCCTTCTCCCAGCCTAGTCACCAGGTCATCCGCGGAGCATCCAGCACCGTCCGGCTCTGGCTGATCGGCGACCACTGGTCGAACGGTTTATCCAGCAGGTACTTTCCCCCCTTGCGCACCAGGGTGCGGACCTCCGAATTGCCCGGGTTGTTCAGCGATTCGAAATATTCCACGGACCAGTGGAACCAGCGCATACAGAACAGCCGCATGGTCAGCCCGTGCGTCACCAGCAGGGTATTGGGCGCGTAGTTGGGCTTGGACCAGTGCCGGTACAGGGTTTCCATAAAGGAGGAAATCCGGTCGTAGACGTCGGATCCGGACTCACCCTCCCGGAACCGGTAGAAGAAATGACCGTAGGCATTGCGCAGCTCCTTCTGGTCCGCGATGTCCAGCGGCTTCTGGAAGTTGGCCCAGTCCTGCTCGCGCAGCCGCGGCTCCTCGATCACCCGGTCCACCAGCTCACCGAGCTCCAGTGCCTCCAGCGTTTCATAGGCCCGCAGATAGGGCGAGACATAGATGCAGACCTTCTGGCCATCTAGCCGGCGCCGGATTTCCTCGCCAGCGGCCGCCGCCTGCTGCCGGCCCAGTCCGGTCAGCGGAATCCGGTAGTCCGGGACCCGGTTGTAGATGGTCTGGTCGACGTTCGCCTCGGACTGGCCGTGGCGGACCATAAAGATCTGGCGTGGGGCGCTCATGAAAGCCAAGCTTATAGACACCGGAAGTCTTCCGGGCCGGCGGGGGTTTGGCCCTCGCTCAGGAAAGACCGGCAAGATAGTGACCATGAGCGATTCCACCCCCGCCCCGGCGGCCACCAGCAGGCTTGCCGGAATGCCGCGTACACGGCTGCGCGCCGAGGTCTGGATTGTGCTGGGACTTTCGCTGGGGCAGTCAGCCGTGTACGCCGTCGTCCAGTTGCTGGACAAGCTGACCCGCGCGCCGCTCTCGCAGGGCACCTCCACGCTGAACCAGACGCAGAGCAGCCGCGGCTACTTCGACCTGACCTACCAGCTGCTGGGCATCGGCTTTGCGCTGGTGCCGGTGGCGCTGGCACTCTATCTGCTCTGGGAACCGGGCCGCTCCGCCTTCCGCAAGCTGGGATTCACCTTCCAACGGCCCGGCCGCGACTTCGGCTGGGGACTCGGGCTGGCGGCGCTGATCGGGATCCCGTCGGTGGGTCTCTACTTCGGCGGCCGGGCCCTGGGCATCACCACACAGATCATCCCCAGCGGCCTGCACGCGTACTGGTGGACCATTCCGGTGCTGGTCATCTCGGCCATCCGGGAGGGGATTGTGGAGGAGGTGATTGTGGTCGGCTACCTGCTGGACCGCTTCGGCCGCTTTGGCTGGTCGACGACGGCGGCCTTCCTGGCCAGCGCGCTGCTGCGCGGCAGCTACCACCTTTACCAGGGCTTTGGCCCGTTCATCGGCAACTTCGCGATGGGCCTGGTCTTCTGCTACTTCTACCGGCGATACGGCCGTGTCATGCCGCTGGTCATCGCGCACTCACTGCTGGACATCACCGCATTCGTGGCCGGCCCAGCGCTCGGCTTCGGGTAGGCGGACCTCAGACGGTGACGGGGCCGCTGGCAGTTTCGAACGTGACGCTCATGATCCCCGGCGTTCCATGCGGGGCAATCCATTCCACCGCCACGTCGTCGAGCGGGCACTCCACCGGCTCGCCCAGCCACTGGGTGACCCGGTCGGCCGATCCGGCAATGGTCAGCTTGGACAGCTTCACGCTGGACGGCCGGGCCAGCGAGGGATGGAGTGCCGGATCGCCCTCCCACTTGAGCAGGTAGGGGACCTGCGGATCGGCGATCAGGCCCTTGATGCCAATCTGCTGCCAGATCAGTTCCTGGCCGTCCGGAAACTTGCGGTTGCCCGGTACCGCGCTGCGGCCCAGGCGCTCTTCGAACGGGGAGAGGTCGTCCACTGCCACGCACCAGCCCATCCAGCCGCCGCCGGCGGCGGAGCGGGCACGGACGGCCTGGCCGAACGGAGCCTTGTCCGAGGCGGGGTGGTCCAGCACCTCCACGACCTCCAGGTAGTGGTGGTCGGTCAGCGGGATGATCATGTTCCGGGTACCGAAGCGCGGGTGGACACCACCCCGGATTGCTTCAACGCCCAAGGCAGAGGCAATCCGCTCGGTCGTGGCCGCGAGGCCATCTGATTCACAGGCGTAAGAGACATGATCCATGCGCATGCCAACATCTTGGCACTTTGTGAGATGGCTCTCGACTTAGGCAACCCTTATCGTCGTAGGACCTCCGGGAGCAGGGAAAGCAGCCCCCGGAAAAGTCCTAGGCGTGTTGCCGGTTCGGCAGGGACAGCCCGTTCAGGAAGGCCGGCCTACCGCTGAAGAAGGCCGGTCGCCCGTGCCGGTCGTGGGCCGGGGTGAGCTCCGTGCCGGGCTCGCGGGACGCTCGGAAGGCGAACCAGGCCAGCGGGTAGTGCCCGCCCTTGCGGTAGATCCGATGCGGGACGCTGCCCGTGCCGTCGCGCAGGTACCCGGCGGCCGCGCAGACACTGGGCAGCAGCACCTCGGCCGCGCGGGCGTAGCCCAGGGCGGACGGATGCAGGCTGTCATTGGAGAACATCAGCCGTGGCGCCTGGCGGAAAATCGGGCCCACGGTATCCGCCAGGGATACGGCCCGGCCGCCGTTGCGCAGCACCACGATGGTCTGCGTGGTGGCCAGGAAGCGGCTGAGCCAGTGCGCAAAGAACCGCAGCGGCTGGAAGAACGGGCGTACTGTCCCCATGTCCGGACAGGTTGCCACCACCACGTGCGTACCCTGTCGGCGCAACTGCCGGACAATACGGGCAAGGTATTTTGCCGCGGCCGGAATGCTCTGCAGATGCATCACATCATTGCCGCCCACCACGATCACGGCCACGTCGGGCCGGACGCCGCTTTCGTCCAGCGCCCGCAGCTGTTCTGCCAGCTCGCTGGATTGGCTGCCCACGACGGCCACATTGTGCAGCCTGACCGGGCGCCGGGCCGTGCGGGCGAGTCCCTCCGCGAGCAGGAAGCCCACCGTCGCCTCTGGGGAACCGGCACCGACCCCTACAGCCAACGAATCGCCCAACAGCGCAAGTTCCAGCCTGCCGCCGTCGTAATCGCCACCGAAGTCATCCACGCTGGACACGGACTCCGTGCTGTACCCCGCGGCGAGCAGCCGATCCCGCGCCCACAGCCCTTCCAGGACGGTGACGGCGCTGACAGCCACGGTGAAGCCCGCCACCACGCCAGCCACGGTGACGCCCGCGTGGACCATTTTGGGAAGGAGGATGGCAATCGCGCGTGCCGCCTGGATCTCGCTGACCGTTTCCATGGCCTATCCCTTCACGGCCGGGCGTCCCTGGTCCCGAGGAACGACCGCTCCTTAAAGTCCCAACGCACGCGGTGCCTGGGGTAGCGGCACTGCGTGTCGATGCTATAAGTCTCAACGGTCCAGCAGGCGCGGATATTTCCGTCACATTGGCGTCACATTCTTGCGGCCCCCGCGGCCGCTCTTGGACACTGGGTTCAGGTCATGAGCGCCAGCGACAAGCCCCGGCTCGCTGGCCGGCAACCCTCCAACCGCGGTGGGGTGCCCCGGGTGAAGACCAGGCCTTAGCCAACCGGCTAAGCGCAAGCGCGGGTCCCACGACTCCTCCGCACGGCTGAGCTGGCTCTGCGGCGAGGGTCGCCAGGCGGCCCCGGAAGTGGAGGAGCCACACCATGAGCCAAAACGGTTGGTCATTTGAAACCCGCCAGATCCATGCCGGCCAGCAGCCGGATCCGACGACGGGCGCGCGGGCGCTGCCGATTTACCAGACGACGTCGTTCGTCTTCCCCAGCGCGGAGAGCGCTGCCAACAGGTTTGCCCTGGCGGAACTGGAACCCATCTACACCCGGATCGGCAACCCCACGCAGGACGCCGTGGAACAGCGGGTGGCCAGCCTGGAGGGAGGCCTGGCGGCGCTGCTGCTCTCCTCCGGCCAGGCCGCCTCGACCTTCGCGGTGCTCAACATCGCAGAGGCGGGCGATCATATTGTTGCCAGCCCCAGCCTGTACGGCGGCACCTACAACCTCTTCGCGCACACCCTGAAAAAGTACGGCATCGCGGTGACCTTCGTGGAGGACCCGGACAACCTTGACCACTGGCGGAACGCGGTCCGGCCCAACACCAAGCTGTTCTATGGCGAGGTGGTCTCCAACCCGCGCCAGGACGTGCTGGACATCGAAGGGGTCAGCGAGGTTGCCCATCAGGCCGGCGTCCCGCTGATCGTAGACAACACGCTGGCCACGCCCTACCTGATCCGCCCGCTCGAGTGGGGTGCCGACGTCGTGGTGCATTCCGCCACCAAGTACCTGGGCGGCCATGGCAGCGCGATCGCCGGCGTGATCGTCGACGGCGGCCGATTCGACTACACGAAGGATCCGGACCGCTTCCCGGGCTTCAATACCCCGGACCCGAGCTACAACGGCCTGGTCTACGGCCGGGACCTGGGCGAGGGCGGCGCCCTGGGCGCCAACCTCTCCTACATCCTCAAGGCGCGGGTCCAGCTGCTGCGCGACCTGGGCTCCGCCGTCGCCCCGTTCAATGCGTTCCTGATTGCCCAGGGCCTGGAGACACTGAGCCTGCGCGTGGAGCGGCACGTGCAGAATGCCGAGCAGGTGGCCAGCTGGCTGGAAGGGCACGACGACGTCGAATCCGTCGCCTACGCGGGCCTGCCCTCCAGCCGCTGGTTTGAGCGCGGCCGCAAGTACGGGCCCAAGGGGACCGGTGCCGTGGTTGCCTTCAACATCAAGGGCGGGCTGGAGGCAGGCAAGCGCTTCGTTGACGGGCTGGAACTGCACTCGCATGTGGCCAACCTGGGCGATGTGCGCTCGCTGGTGATCCACCCGGCCTCCACCACGCACGCCCAGCTGAGCCCGGAGCAGCAGCTCGCCGCCGGCGTCACCCCCGGCCTGGTCCGGCTCTCGGTCGGCCTGGAGAACGTGGTGGACATCCTCGCCGACCTGGAGGCGGGGTTCCGCGCCGCCAAGGAAGCGTGAGCCGCGCAGATACGGTCGAAGGCGGGGGCCCCGTGTCGCTCCAGGACCCGGTGGAGACGGGCAGCACGCGTTTGGCCGGTGGCACGCTTGACGGCGAGGTCCGGTATGCGCGCATCGGCGACGTTCCGTTGGAGGCTGGTGGGCTGCTGCCCGATGTGACCATCGCCTATGAGACGTGGGGGACGCTGAACGCCGATGCCTCCAACGCGGTGCTGGTGCAGCATGCCCTGACCGGCAGCACCCATGTGGCCCGCGGGGCGACCGAGGAGGACGGCTGGTGGGAAGGCCTGGTCGGTCCCGGGAAAGCGGTGGATACCGACAGGTACTTCGTGGTGGCCGCCAACGTGCTGGGCGGCTGCTACGGCACCACCGGACCGTCCAGCATTGCCGCGGACGGCAAGCCCTGGGGGGCGCGGTTTCCCTTCACGACGCTGCGCGACTCGGTGCTGGCCGAGGCGCGGCTGGCGGACCTGCTGGGGATCCGGGCCTGGTACGCCGTGCTGGGCGGGTCCATGGGCGGCGCGCGGGCGCTGGAATGGGCGGCCACGCTGCCGGACCGGGTCCAGCGCTGCGCCGTCATCGCCGCCTGCGCGGCCAGCACCGCCGAGCAGATCGCCTTCGCCCAGGCGCAGGTGCTTGCCATCCGGCAGGACCCGAACTATGCCGGCGGGGACTATTACGACGGCGCCGCACCCATCGCCGGGCTGGGGCTGGCACGCCGGATCGCGCACATCACCTACCGCTCGGGATTGGAGCTGGCGGGCCGGTTCGGCCGCGAAGCCCAACCCGGCGAGCTGCCCCTCAGCCACGGACGGCTCCGGAGCGCCGCGGGATCGCCGATCGGCAGCCGCTACCAGGTGGAAGGGTACCTGGACCACCAGGCGGAGAAGCTGGTCCGGCGGTTCGACGCCAACAGCTACATCGTGATCACCGAGGCGCTGATGAGCCACGACGTTGCCCGCGGCCGCGGCCCGCTGGAAACCGCGCTCGCCGCGGCGCAGGAGGTCGACTTCCTGGTCGCCGCGGTGACCTCGGACCGGCTGTACTTCCCGGCACAATCGCACGAGCTGGCCGCTGCCCTGCCGGGCGACGTGGCGGTGCACAGCATCGAGTCGGAGATCGGCCACGACGGGTTCCTGACCGAGACGCAGAAGGTGGGCGAGCTGCTGCGCGGGACGTTCTTCCCGGCCTGACGGGTCGGCTGGAGCAACCGGGGTCGGCTGGACCGGCCGGGTCAGCTGGAGCGGAAGATTTGCTCCCGCGCCGCGGAGTATTCCTCTGCGCTGATCCGGCCGGAGCGGCGCAGCTGGTCCAGCTCGTCCAGCCGGCGCTGCAGCGACTGCTCCGCGGCCATCCGCTGGCGGGCAAAGGGCCCGCCGGAGTCCTCGGCAGGACTGGCGGGACCGGGCTCCTCCGGGTTCGTTCCGGGCTGGAAGTCCGCGGGCGGAGGCTGGTAGTTGGCATCGAACTGGCTGAAGTCCGGCGCCTGCTGGCCCGGCAGCGGCTGGCCCGGTAAAGGCTGGGGATTGCGGTCGCGGGCACGCTCGCGCTCGCGCCGTCGGGCCCGGCTCCGCGAAGAGCCGACGAAGATCCGCAAAATAACGAACGCAAGAATGACGAACGGCAGCCATCCAAAACTCTGGCCCGAGCCAAAGTAGTAGAACGCCTGTGGCAGAACGCCGTGTGCCGCGCCCAGCGCAATATCCATCCCTGCCAGCTTCCTGTCCACGCCCGTCTAGTCCGGATCCGGTACATCCATGCTAGTCCCGCGCGACAATAGCGGATTAACGCCAACCGCAGCCGCCTCAGACGCCGCCGGGCGGCATTCCGGGACCAAAGACGGGTCCCGGCGTGGGACGCTTGGCGCTGATGCCGTCGCCCGAGGAACGGTGCCGGACACGGCGCAGGACCCACGGGACAAAGAATTCCCGCGCCCAGACCAGATCCTCGGTCCGTGCGGCCCGCCACTTGCGCGGCGGGAGCGGTTTGGGCAGCCGGGGCACCAGGGTGTGCGGAACGTTCAGTGCCTCCAGCGCCATGATGGCAATGGTGTGGTGGCCCAGCGGGGAGAAGTGCAGCCGGTCGTCGGCCCACATCTGCGGATCCGTCAGCTGCCGCAGTGACCACATATCCGCGATGATCGCGTCGTGGCGTGCCGCGATGGTGCGCAGGTTCTCGTTGTAAATTGCCACCCGGCCGCGGACCAGTCCCAGCACAGGGGTGTCCCGGATATCGGGCCCGTTGAACAGCAGCACCGAGGCACCCGCAGCCGTCATTTTCCCCACCGCCTGGTCCAAGGATTCGGCCAGGGCATCCGGATCGGAGCCGGGGCGGATCAGGTCGTTGCCGCCGGCGGAGATGGAGATCAGGTCGGGATTGAGGTTGAGTGCGGTTTCGAGCTGCTCGTCGATGATCTGCTGCAGCAGCCTTCCCCGGATGGCCAGGTTGGCGTACGCAAAGTCATCTTTGCCGCGGCTGAGCTCCTCAGCGAGGCGGTCCGCCCACCCCCGGTGGCCGCCCGGACTCGTTGGCTCCGCGTCGCCGATTCCCTCGGTGAAGGAATCACCCATCGCCACGTAGCGGCTCCACGGGTGTTGGCCCGCCGCCTCACCGGCAGCAGCGGGAAGGTCTTGCGCATCTGTCGTCTCAGTCACCCCTCCATCCTCGTTCAAAGATGTCGGGTTGGCCAAGGCGGGCCGCCGCGGCAACCAGGCGCCGCATGCGAAACTGGACCAATGGAAAACGGACCATTGACCGACGCGACCTCCACCTTCACTCCCTCCGTGCTGTGGTCCAGGCCGGAACCGGACCGCGCCGGCAGCCCGCTGCTGATCATGTTCCACGGCTACGGTTCGGATGAGGCGGACCTGTTCAGCCTGGCCGAGATGCTGCCGACCGAGTTCACCGTCGCCTCCGTGCGGGGTCCGGAACGCACCGGACCCGGCTACGCCTGGTTTCCGCTGCGCACGGACATTTCCTATTCGCTCGAAGCCGTCAAGAGCTGCACGGCGGACCTGGCCCACTGGATCGACACCGTACGCGGCCAGCACAGCAGCGTCAGCCTGCTCGGCTTCTCCCAGGGCATGTGCATGGCCACCTCCCTCATCCGCCACCGCCCGCATGACTTTGCCGCCGTCGTCGGCCTCTCCGGCTTTGCCGTCGACGACGAAGGGGACCCCTTCTTCCAGGACGCGGCACTGGCCGACGCCGGCCTGCCCGCCTTCTGGGGCAGGGACCAGGCGGATCCGGTCATCCCGGAGGCCTCCGTGGAGTACACGAACGCCTGGCTGCGGGACCACACGCGCCTGACCAAGGTGCTGTACAACGGGATCTGGCACGGCATCAACGCCCAGGAGATGGGGCACGTCAAGGAATTCCTGACCCTGACGGTACTCAACGAAGCCTAGCGCGTGGTCACCCGGACGGTTTCCCCGTTGACGGTGACCGTATCGCCGTCGTGCAGCTGCCGGCCCCGGCGCTCCTCGATCTCGCCGTTGACTTTCACCAGCCCGTTCTTGATCAGCTCGGCGGCCTCAACGCCGTCCTCCACCAGGCTGGCCAGCTTCAGCAGCTGGCCGAGCCGGATCATCTCATCCCGGATTTCGATGTCGTTGACGTCCCCTGCCGCATGTTGATTGCCCATACAGTAATAATGCACGAGAGCCGGAACGGGAGGGATTCTGTGGAGCAACGGCGCAGCGCCGCCCGCGCCGGGACACGGCCGGACCGCCCGGCGCACCTGCCCGCCGCCGTCGGACTTCCGCTGGCCGTCATTGCCGGCGTGGCCCTGCCCATCCAGGGCCGCATCAACGGCGCCCTCGGAGCCCGCATCCACGACGGTCTGGCCGCCGCCGTCGTCAGCTTCAGCACGGGCCTGGTGCTCATGCTGGCCGTCTCCGTCCTGTTTCCGAAGGGCCGTTCCGGGCTGCGGGCGTTGCTGCCGGCCGTGCGCCACCGCAGCTTTCCACGCTGGTACCTGCTGGCCGGCGGCATCGGAGCCTTCTTTGTACTGGCGCAGAGCCTGACCGTCTCGCTGATAGGGATTGCGCTCTTTACCGTCGCAGCGGTCACCGGCCAGACCCTCAGCGGCCTGTGGGTGGACCGGATCGGGCTGGGGCCGGCCGGCCGAAAACCCGTCAACGGGCTGCGGGTGCTGGGCGCCCTGCTGACCATCGGCGCCGTCGTCTGGGCCGTCTCCCCGCGCTTTGGCCAGGGCACCGCCGTGGCCGGCTGGCTCCTTCCGGTCCTGCTCCCGCTGACCGCCGGTTTCCTGATGAGCTTCCAACAGGGGATGAACGGGACGCAGACAGTGCACTACGGCACCCCGATTACCGCCACGCTGACCAACTTCGCCACCGGAACCGCCGCCCTGTGGATTGCCTGGTTCATCAAGGACATGATCTTCGGTCCCGGCAGTCCGCTGCCCGCCGACTGGTGGTATTACGTTGCCGGCCCGCTGGGGTGCCTGTTCATCGGCATGACGGCGCTGCTGGTGCGCAGCCTGGGCGTCCTGCTCACCGGCCTGGGCACCATCGCCGGGCAGTTGCTTGGCTCGCTGGGCCTGGACGTTCTCTTTCCGGCCCCCGGAACCTCCGTTGCGCTGGCCACGGTGCTGGGAACCTTCCTGACCCTGGGTGCCATTGTGGTGGCGGCGCTGCCGTGGAAGGGTGCACAGCAGGATTCCAATCGTTCCCGGCGGAGGTAGCAGATGCAGCAGAAACTTTATGTCGGCAGTTACACCGAGCCCGGCTACATGCAGCCGGGCACTGTTCCCGGTGCGGGGGTCAGCGTGCTGGGCGTCGACGACGACGGCCGGCTCACCTCGGTCCTGGCGAGCAGCAACGCCGGCCAGGGGAGCGACGGCGGGGGTGGGGAGGGCAGCGAAGGCCCGGTAGGCGGGGGCCTTGTCCGGAACCCGTCGTTCCTGGCTGTCAAGGGCGGGGTTATTTACGCCGTGGAGGAACTGTCCGAAGGTTCTGTGGTGTCCCTGGCCGCCGCCGACCTTTCCGTCCGCTCGCGGACCCCGACCGGCGGCAGCGATCCCTGCGACGTGCTGGTCCACGACCACGTGCTCCTGGCCGCCAATTACACCTCCGGGAATGTTGCCCTGGTCCCCTTCGCCGGCAACCGGCTGGAATCCTTGGTGCAACTGGCAGCCCATCCCGGCAGCGGCCCGGTGCCGAAGCGGCAGGAATCATCGCACGCACACCAGACAAAGCCGACGCCCTGGAAGACGGTGTTGGTCGCAGACCTGGGAGCCGACCGGGTGGATGAATACGCGGTGGAAGGGGAAGGCATTGACGCACGGCTGACGCTGCGGGCCAGCGCCCAGCTTCCGCCCGGGACCGGACCGCGGCACATGGCCATGAAGGGCCGGGACCTGGTGGTGGTGGGGGAGCTGGATGGGTATCTGCACCACTTCCGCCACGAGGGTGGAAACTGGGAGCGGATCGGCGCTGTTCCTGTTGTCGACAAGTCCAACAACGCCTTGTCTTTGGCCAACGGGATCCAGCCATCACACATCCAGCTCTCCGCCGACGGCGCACGGCTGTTCGTCGCGGTCCGCGGACGTAATTCCATCAGCGTGCTGGATGTTTCTGGGCTCGGCGGCGACCCCGGCGCGGGCGGCGATGCCATGCGGCAGTCTCCGGCACTCCTGGCGGAAATCGCGTGCGGTGGAGAGTGGCCGCGGCACTTCAGCATGGTCGAGAACCCGCAGGCCGCCGGGCATGGGCGGCTCTATGTGGCCAATCTGAGATCCAACCGGGTGAGTGTTTTTGCGTTGGGAAGCGACGGGCTGCCTGCTCCGGAACCAGTGCAGCAGTTCGATATAAACTCGCCTACCTGCGTTATCCCTGGCGCCTGACTTCCCGTTGCCTACCGGCGAATGCGCAGGCCTAGGCAGGGCATTTTCGAAGGCGGCCAGCCGGTAAGGTAGAGGCTAACGCGGACCGCACCCAGCGGCCCCGCATCGCTCCTAGAAAGGGACGCTCCGCCGCTATGGCAAACAAATCCTCACTTGACCCGATCATTTCCCTGGCCAAGCGCCGTGGCTTCGTTTTCCAGGCCGGTGAGATCTACGGTGGATCCCGCTCCGCATGGGACTACGGGCCCTTGGGCGTGGAGCTGAAGGAAAACATCAAGCGCCAGTGGTGGCAGTCCATGGTCCGCGGCCGGGATGACGTCGTCGGACTGGATTCCTCGGTCATCCTGCCCCGGCAGGTATGGGAAGCGTCCGGCCACGTGGAGGTCTTCAGCGATCCGCTGGTGGAGTCCCTCCACACGCACAAGCGCTACCGCGCGGACCACCTGTTGGAGGCGTACGAGGAAAAGCACGGCCATCCGCCGGTCAACGGCCTCGCTGACATTAAGGATCCGGACACCGGGCAGCCGGGCAACTGGACCGAGCCGCAGAACTTTTCCGGCCTGCTCAAGACGTTCCTGGGCCCGGTGGATAACGATGAAGGCCTGCATTACCTGCGGCCGGAAACGGCCCAGGGCATCTTCGTAAACTTCAACAACGTGCTGACCACCTCGCGGAAGAAGCCGCCGTTCGGCATCGCGCAGATTGGCAAATCCTTCCGCAACGAGATCACCCCGGGCAACTTCATCTTCCGTACCCGGGAGTTCGAG
>DATIMB010000063.1:0-2741 GCA_035475875.1 Micrococcaceae bacterium | reverse complement strand
GTTGGCGATCTTGGCCAGCTCGTCGTTGTTGATCACCGGGAAGCGCACCGACACCTGGGGCTGGCGGACCTCGGTGAGGGCCAGCAGGTTGCCGTTGGGGCCGATCGCGCCCTGCAGCGAGGTGACCAGTTCCTCGCGGATAGCGTCCAGCGGCGGGTTGGTGACCTGCGCGAAGGACTGCACAAAGTAATCGAAGAGCAGCCGCGGCCGCTTGGAGAGCACGGCCACCGGGGTGTCCGAGCCCATTGCGCCCAGCGGTTCCGCACCGGTGCGGGCCATCGGGCCGATCAGGATCCGCAGTTCCTCCTGGGTGTAGCCGAAGGTGCGCTGCCGGTGGTTGACCGAGGCCCGGGTGTGCACCACGTGCTCGCGCTCGGGCAGGTCCTCCAACCGGATCACGTTGTGCGCCAGCCACTCCTCCCAGGGCTTGGAAGCGGCCAGCTCGGCCTTGACCTCCGCATCGTCGATGACGCGTCCGGCGTCGGTGTCCACGAGGAACATCTTGCCCGGTGCGACGCGGCCCTTCTTGACCACCTTGGCAGGCTCAATGTCGATCACGCCCACCTCGGAGGCGAAGATGATCAGCCCGTCTTCGGTGATCCAGTACCGGCCCGGGCGCAGGCCGTTGCGGTCCAGGGTGGCGCCGACGACGGTCCCGTCGGTGAAGGAGACGGCCGCGGGTCCGTCCCACGGTTCCATCAGGAGGGAGTGGTATTCGTAGAACGCCCGGCGGGCCGGATCCATGGTGGCATGGTTTTCCCAGGCCTCCGGGATCATCATCATGATCGCGTGCGTGATGGGCCGGCCGGCCAGCCAAAGCAGTTCGGCCACCTCGTCGAAGGAAGCCGAGTCGGAGGCCCCCGGGGTGCAGATCGGGAACAGCTCCTCCGGGCTGTCCCCGAGCAGCGGGTGGGCCAGGGTGGACTGCCGGGCGCGCATCCAGTTCCGGTTGCCCTTGACCGTGTTGATTTCGCCGTTGTGCGCGATGGTGCGGAACGGCTGGGCCAGCGGCCAGGACGGGAAGGTGTTGGTGGAAAAGCGGGAGTGCACGATGCCGAGCTTGGTTTTGAACCGGCTGTCCGAGAGGTCCGGGTAGAACGGCTCCAGCTGCGCGGTGGTGAGCATGCCCTTGTAGACGATGGTCTTGGAGGACAGCGACGGGAAGTAGACGCCGAACTTGTTCTGCGCCCGCTTGCGCAGCCGGAACGCCTTGGCGTCAATGGCCCGGGTTCCGCCTGCTGCGGCGTCCTCGTCGGCTGCCGGCCCGCCCTCCGGCAGGGCCAGGAAGAGCTGGACGAACCGGGGCATGCATGCCCGTGCCATCGCCCCGACCAGGTCCGCAACCACCGGGACGGTGCGCCAGCCCAGCACCGCCAGCCCCTCGTCGGCGGCCAGGGCCTCCAGGCCGGCCATGGCCACCTGGGACTCCTTCTCCTCGGAGGGCAGGAAGGCGGTGCCGACGGCGTAGCGGCCGGCGGCGGGCAGGTCAAAATCGGTGACCGCACGGAAGAATTCGTCCGGAACCTGGGTCAGCAGCCCGGCTCCGTCGCCGGTCCCTTCGTCGGCGCCGACGGCGCCGCGGTGTTCGAGGTTGCGCAGTGCGGTCAGCGCCGCATCGACGATGTCGTGCCCGGGTTCGCCGCGAAGGGTGGCCACGATGGCCAGCCCGCAGGCGTCCTTTTCGTTCTCCGGGCTGTAGAGGCCGGTGGCGGCGGGGATGGCGGCGAAGCGCTGGAAGGGTGAGACCACGGCCGGGCTGTTCGCACCGGCGGTGCCGGCTGCTGCGGCTGCCTGCGCCGCGGCGGTGCCGCCGGCGGCCGGGTTGGCGGCAGCAAGGCGGCCGGATGGGATACGAGTCATGACAATATGTCCTTCCCCCTGATTGAGCGTACGGAGGGGACGACATTGGCCCCACGACATCGGCGGCACGGGGCCGTCCATGAGGTGATACTTAGTGGAATTCTATGGCACCACTTTTGGCTACGGCAGGGGCTGGTCGATGGACTGCCCGCGGACCGCGGCACCGCCGCGCAGCTATTGCTTCCTGCCGTGGGCGATTAACGGCGAGATTATCACGCTAGCCAGCATCCGAGACACTTTTGGCGCCTCCGTCCGCATTCTGGACGTCCCAAAGCGGGGCAGCCGCCGCGGCGCTGCGCCGGCCCGAGCGCCGCACATCGGCGGACGGCAGCTCTGGCACCCGGCTTTCCGCGGTTTCGCTGACTGGGCTCGATATCTCCGCCCTTCGCTCCGCCGCCGTTTCGCTCTCCGTGGGCGCCTGGGACGTGACTTCCGTCTCATCCTCACCGGGACGGGAACGGTCCGCAGCGGCGGTTCCGTCCCCCGGGCCGCCGTCGCCTCGCCTGCCGTCGCCACGCCCGCCGTCGCGCGGCCCCGGACCGCCGTCGTCGTCGGCCGCCTTCTCGCGCAACAGCACCGACTCCCCCGTCCGGCCGCGCCGCAGGAAGGTCAGCAGCACAAACACCAGCGCGGAGACCAGGAAGACCAGCACGCTGGTCCACACGTTCAGCCGCGCCGTGACACCAAAGACGGTGAGCTGTTCCGCGTCGTCGATGCGCAGCAGCTCAATCCAGCCCCGCCCCAGCGTGTAGTACATCGCGTACAGCCAGAACAGCCGGCCGCGGCGGAAGTGGAAGCGCCGGTCCAGCAGCAGCAACAGCACCACACCGGCCAGGTCCCACAGCGACTCATACAGGAACGTCGGGTGGAAGAGCGTGTCC
>DATIMB010000062.1:0-4062 GCA_035475875.1 Micrococcaceae bacterium | reverse complement strand
TACGACCGGTCCACGGGCAGGCGGCACGCTGGCTGCTGTTTCGTCCCTGCTGGACACCTCCAAGGTGACTCTCCGGCTGGTGCTCAAGCAGCTCAACGATGAGATCTCGCTGGCCAAGGTGGAACTCAAGCGCAAGGGCGTACAGCTGGGCGTGGCCGCCGGAATCCTCACCGTGGCGCTGCTCTTCCTGTCCCTGATGGTGGTGGCCCTGATTGCGGCCGCCATCATGGCGCTGGCGCTGGTTATGCCTGCCTGGCTGGCGGCGCTGCTGATCGCGGCGTTCTTCCTTCTGCTGTTCCTGATCCTGGGTCTGATCGGGGCGCTGCGGCTGAAGAAGACCATGCCGCTGATACCGCAGGCGGCGTGGTTTGGCATCCGGTACGACCTGGGCATTGCCAAGGAGGGCACCGGTTTTGACGTCCGGACGCTGGCCGTCCAGCCCACCACCAAGGCCGAAGCCAAGGCCGCCAAGGCGCAGAAGGAACTCAAGGCCGAGCGGGCGAAGGCGGCCAAGGACGCAAAGGCGGCGCAGAACGGTCCGGCCCCCACGGAAGCGCAGCTGCTGGCCCGCACCAAGGACCGCCGCGCGCACCTGCTTTCGCTCCGGACCGAACTCGTGGCGCGCGCCGACGTGCGGCAGCAGGCCCGGGCCTTCATTTCATCAGCCCGGGGCACCGCACGACACGCTGCGGCCGGCGTCCGCGGTCGCTTCGGCACCCAGGCTGCCTCCGCCGCCGAGGTGCTGGATTCGGCCAGGGAGCGCTGGGTCCCGCTGACGGTCCTGGCGGTGTCCGGTACCGCCCTGCTGATTCTGCTGCGGAAATTGCTGAAGAAGTAGGAGTCAACAGCGGGATACAGGAATGGAAATGCGCGGCAGCGGCCGGGAGAGAAGTCCACGGGGAGAGGGAAGGGATGAGGCTCAGGCTCATCGGCGCAGGCGCCCGTCCCGGCGCTCCCCAGACCGATCATGACCGGATCTTTACCGCTCCGAATGTGCTCACCGTGGTGCGGTTCCTGGGAGTCCCGCTCTTCGTCTGGCTGGTCCTGGCACGGGAGCAATACGGATACGCCGTCCTGGTACTGGCACTGATGGCCTCCACCGACTGGGTGGACGGGTATGTGGCCAGGCGTTTCGACCAGCAGTCCAAGCTGGGTCGGGTGCTGGACCCGATGGCGGACCGAATAGCGCTGCTGACCGTCGCCGTGACCCTGGTGGTCGCGGACATCGCGCCGTGGTGGCTGCTGGCGCTGCTGGTGGTCCCGGACGCCGTCCTGACCGTCGTTTCGATCATCTTCTTCCGCTGGCACCCGGACCTGCCAGTCAGTGCCATCGGCAAGGTGCGGATGGCGGCGCTGCTCTTCGGCACGCCGCTGCTGCTGCTGGCCAAGGTGGTGGGCCCGGAACCCAATGCACTCCAGGTCACGGCGTGGGTGTTCCTGGGCATCGGCATGGCCGGGCACCTGGTGGCCGCCTACAACTACTTCTGGGCCATCCTGGCCAAGCACCGGCAGTTGCACTACCCGGCGGACCGCGCGCCCCTGTCCGGCGGCGCATCCGGCGGCGGAGTCGGCGGTGGGCCAGTCGGCGGCAGCCCGTCCGGCGGTGGCACTGCCGGCAGCGGCCCTGCCGGCGGTCCGTCCGGTGGCGGCGCCTGATGGTGTGGCTGGCGGTGGCCTGCGCCGTGGCCGGTGCTTTCTTCCTGGCCTTCGGTGCACAGCGCCAGGGCAGTGCAGTGCAGGCCAATACCGGTGGACTGGCGCTGGGCGGCAGCGGATTCCTTCGCCTGCTGCGCAACCCACGCTGGGTGCTGGGATTGCTGCTGCTGGGCGCGGGGATGGCGCTGAACGTCGTCGCCCTGACCCTGGGAACCCTCACCGTGATCCAGCCCATCGGCGCCATCGCCCTGGTCATCACCACTGTGGTGAATTCGAAGGACCAGGGCATCCGGCTCAACCGGGGGACCGTCGTCGCCATCACCACCTGCGTGACCGGCAGCGGCCTGTTCGTCGTGCTGGCGGTCAATGTGGTGCGGGAAAATACGCATGTCACGGCCACTGAAGAACTGACGGTGGTGCTGCTGCTGGCCATCGTGGTCGGCATCCTGGGCAGCGCCATTGTGCTGTGGCGGCATCGGCTGAAGGCTTTCTTCTACATCATCGGCGCCGGCGTGCTGTTCGGCTTTGTTGCCGTGCTGACACGGATCATCTCCAAGCAGCTGTTCGATCCGAACGGGCTTTTCCTGCTCAATGTGCAGTGGTACTCCATCATTGCCATTGCCACCGCGTGCGGGCTGGGCTCCTGGTATGTGCAAAGCGCCTATGCCAGCGGACCCCCGGACCTGGTCATTGCCGGTCTGACCGTCGTGGACCCGATGGTCGGCATCGCGATCGGGATCACTATTCTCGGTGAACTGCGTCCCCAAGTGCCCGGCGTGGTGGCGATCGGCATGGTTGGCGCGGCTTTGCTTGCTATCGTGGGAGTCATTGCGCTCTCGAGGCACCATCCGGACATCGTCAAACGCAAGAACGAGGCGAAGCGGGACGGACGGAAGGATGTCTCGCGGGCGCCGCGGCACTGAAGTGCCGCGATTGGGCAACAGAGCTAGAAGCAACAGAGCTAGAAGCAACGACGACGACGGCGCCGGGAACCTCCGGCGCGCGCGGCACGGTGGGAGCCGGCAGCGTGAGAAGCCACCAGGAGCAAATGCAGTGACATCCACACACAGTCCGGGCCAGCACGATAACTACGTGGCAACCAAGCCCCTCACCATCCTGATCGCCGCGGACACCTATGCCCCGCAGGTCAATGGCGCCGCCCAGTTCGGCTACCGGCTGGCCAAGGGGATGACGGCCCGGGGCCATGACGTGCACGTGCTGGCCTGCCGCGCTGACAACGGCAAGAGCTTCACAGAATTCAGCAGCGAGGCCACACTGCACCGGATCCATTCGCATTCCGTTCCCACGCACGAGTACTTCCGGGTCTGCTTCCCCTGGGAAATCAAGAAGGAAATCAGCCTGCTCTTCGACCGGATCAAACCCGATGTGGTGCACGTCCAGAGCCACTACATGATCGGCGAGCACGTGGTCTACGAGGCCAAGAAGCGCGGCATCCGGATCATCGCGACCAACCACTTCATGCCGGCAAACCTCAACCCCTTCCTGCCGTTCCCGCAGTGGCTGAAGAACATCATCGCCCGGGTCTCCTGGCGGGACATGGGCAAGGTGATGGGCCTGGCGGATGTAGTGACCACTCCCACGCCGCTGGCAGCCAAGGCGATGCACAAACACGCCTTCCTGCACCGGGTGCTACCGCTATCCAACGGAATCGACGCCGCCGCCTACGAGTTGCAGCCCGGTGAGCAGATCGAGCCGCACCAACACCCCACGGTCCTCTTTGCCGGCCGACTCGCAGAGGAAAAGCACGTGGACGTCCTGATCGACGCCGTGGCCAAGACCCCGGCGGCGCTGGACGTGCACCTGGAAATCGTCGGCGGCGGCGAGGTCAAGGCGGCGCTCAAGGCCCAAGTGGCGCGGCTCGGGCTCACCGACCGGGTGAAGTTCTTCGGCCTGGCCAGCGACGAGGACCTGCGCAAGGCGTACATCCAGGCCGATCTGTTCTGCATGCCCGGGACCGCGGAATTGCAGTCGCTGGTCTCCCTCGAGGCGATGAGCGCCTCCACGCCTGTGGTCCTGGCCGACGCCATGGCCCTGCCGCACCTGGTGAAGGAAGGCCACAACGGATACCTGTTCAAGCCCAACGACAGTGATGACCTGGCGCGGAAGATCACCAGTATCCTGGAACTCCCACCCGAAGAGCGCGCCGCCATGGGTGCCGCCAGCAGGGCAATGGTTGAAGAGCATAGCATCAAGCACACACTGGACACCTTCGAGTCCCTGTACCGCGGCGAAGGCTACGAGGATCACGCCCTTTAGCCGGAAGGATATTAGGATGGCATGGTCACGTTTTCCGTAACGTGACCGCACGGGGCTATAGCTCAGCTGGTTAGAGCGCGGGACTCATAATCCTAAGGTCCTCGGTTCAAGTCCGAGTAGCCCTACCGA
>DATIMB010000061.1:0-6493 GCA_035475875.1 Micrococcaceae bacterium | reverse complement strand
CTTGCCCGTGGAGAATGTGAGTCATGCCACTGATAAAGCCATCGCCCAACCTATCGCGCGCATACCGGCATGGGCCCCGGCAGGAGAACAGGATCGTTTAGCCGATTTTGTGCAACTGCCCGATGCCGTCTGATCCGGATTAGGTGCCAGGGCGCGGGTGCCGGGACGGACCTGCTCACCGAAACGGCCCCGTCAGTGAGCAGGACCCTGTTCTGCTCGCTGACCGGCCCGCCTCAATGAGCGGGTCGGAACCCGAAGCCCCGCAGGGCCGGGTCAGCGGTGCATCTCGGCGTACCGAGCGGTGGCAAGCCGGTTCAGCGCCAGCGCCGCCACCAGAAGCCCGAAGTCCCGCAGCGCCACGTCGTAGAATCCCGGCACCAGCAGCAGGTTGATGATGATTCCGGCCAACCAGGCACAGACCACGAGCGATCCGATCCGTGGACGCCAGGCCACCAGCAGCCCGGCGATGATCTCGACAACGCCCACGGCATACATGAACTGCTGGCCGCTGACGGGGATCACCTCGGTGACCACCGGCGCGAGGTATTGCGGCCAGTGCACCATGATGTTCGCGAACTTGTCGAGGCCAAAAAGGATCGGCGCAACGGTGAAAACGGTGCGCAGAAGAACGAACGCCTGCTGCGATGACCCCTGCTGGACCAGGCGGACGGCGAGTCGGGGCTGTTGGGTAACCATGACAGATCCTTTCTAAAACCAATGATGACTAATTCTAGATCTTCGGCTCTTCTTATATCAATGGTTACTGGTTTTAGAGTAGAATTGCTTCATGGAGTTACGGACGACGACGGACCGCCTCGCCGCAGTGGCGGCGCTGGGGGACCCCTCGCGCCGGGCCGTGTACCAGATGGTCAGCCAGGCCGAGGGGCCGCTCAGCCGCGACGACGTCGCCGCCGCGCTGGAAATGGCCCGGGGCACTGCCGCCTTCCACCTCGACCGGCTGGTCCGGGAGGGTTTGCTGGCGGTGACATACCGGCGCCTGACGGGGCGGAGCGGACCGGGCTCCGGACGTCCGTCCAAACTGTACGCACCGGTGCAGGAGGAAATCTCCGTCAGCCTGCCGCCGCGCAGCTACGATCTGGCCGGAGAGCTGTTGGCGGCTGCCGTCGAGGATTCCAGCCGCAGCGGAAGCCCTGTGTCCGACTCGCTGCGCCGGGTAGCGCAGGCGGCGGGGCGTGAAATAGGCGCGGCATCCGCATCCTTCGGCGACGCACTGGAGGAGTGCGGCTACGAACCGTGCCGCGAAGCCGACGGCAGTACGGTGCTGCAGAACTGCCCGTTCCACAAACTCGCCCGGACCCACACTTCAGTGGTGTGCGGCCTTAATCTGGAACTGCTCACGGCGGTTGCCGCCGGCGCCGGGGCTGATGATGTCACTCCCGTGCTGGACCCCCACGTTCGGCGCTGTTGCGTCCGGATCCTCCCCGGACCGCCGCCCGCGGCGGACTGATCGGGCGCCGCTAGGTCTTTGGCTTCTTCCTTGCCTCGGGCTCCGGGTGACTGCCCGTGGTCGCTTCGTGGTAGCCCAGGGCCGTGCTGGCAGATCTGGCCGCCTCGGCGACCAGGGGACCCAGCCGTCCGACGTCGTCCGGCCCCACCCGCTGGGTGGGAAAGCCAAGCCCAAGGACGGCCGCCAACCGTCCCGAATGGTTAAAGACCGGGGCGCTGATGGATCCAACGTCGGGGTTCCGTTCACCAAAAGCGGCAAAATAGCCCTGGCTGCGGGCCAGATCCGACTGTCTGTCCAGCTGTTCCCAGCTCTGCGGGGTGTTGGGCGTAAATTCCGTCAGCTCCGTGTCCACCAGGGCGGCACGGGCGTCAGGATCGAACGCCAGGAAGATTTTGCCCGGCGCGCCCGCATGGATGGGCATGACCTGCCCCACCAGGAACGGGCGCATCACCACGTGCCGTGTCTCGGCGACGGCGACAACTGTGCGGAAGGCGCCGTCCCGCATGTAAAGGCAGGCCGATTCGCCGGTTAGGTCGCGCAGTTCATGCAGGATCGGCCGGACCAGCCGGACGACGTCCAGCCCGAACGTGCCCGGTGTGGACCACTGGACCAGGCGGAGGCCTATGCGGTACCTGTCGCCGTCGCGGTCCAGGAACCCCTCGCGGACCATGTTTTGCACCAGCCGCTGGCAGGTGCTGGCCGGCAGACCGGTCTGCCGGGCGATCTGCTGCAGGGTGGGTTCAGGCGCTTCGATCGAGAAGCAGTTGAGTATCTCGCTGACTTTGCGCAGCACCAGGATGGGTGCCGATCCGCTGGTCTTGTCCGCTGCCAACGCACTGCCCTCGCCCTCGACATAGCTCCGCTTGTGAGCTGTCATCATATCCGGCGGCTGCTGCAGGCGCGGGAAACAGACCGTTGACATGACCAGCATGAACCCGCAAGATGGGATGCGGAACCACAATGCGGGTTTTGAATCGGCCGTTCGGTGAGGTGGGGAACAGCCGCCGACGGCCCTGATACGGGAGAACAATCGTGAGCGCCACAGATACTTTTTGCCGACCCGAACCTGCGGGCAGGAGCGCAGGTTCGTCCCGGGTCGGGCTGATTGTGCCCAGCTCCAACACGACGATGGAGACGGAACTGCCGGAACTGTTCCGCCGCCAGTCGGAGGCAACCGGCCACCGCTACACCTTCCATTCCGCCCGCGCCACCCTGAAGAACGTTACGGCCCAGGAATTGGCGGCCATGGTGGGCAAGGCCGCGGAATGCGCGACGGCGGTTTCGGACGCGGATGTGGACGTCATCGCCTACGCCTGCCTGGTCGCAGTCATGGCACAGGGGCCGGGAGCCCACGAGGGCTCCGAGTCGGTCATAGCCAGCGCCGCGGCGGACAACGGCCATCCGGCCGAGGTCACCAGCAGCGCTGGGGCACTGGTCCGTACGCTCCAAGAGATGGGTGCCAAGAAGGTCGCGATGGTGACGCCGTACATGCCGGAGCTCACCAGGCTGGTCAGTGAATACATCCAGGGCGCAGGTATTACGGTCCAGGACGTGATTGGACTGGAGGTGGCGGACAACCTGGCCGTCGGACGACTGGATGCGCAGCGGCTTCCGGAGATCGCAGGGCGGCTGGACCGCGACGGCGTGGACGCTATAGTCCTCTCCGCCTGCGTGCAGATGCCGTCCCTGGAGGCTGTGCAGCTGGTGGAGGACCAGCTCGGCCTGCCGGTGGTCACCGCCGCAACGGCCACGACGTACGAGATCCTCAAGGCCCTGGGCCACGAACCCGCAATACCCGGCGCCGGGCAACTGCTTGCCGGCAGCCGCCGTCGTGCCCCGTCCTTACCCAACGCATAACCCAGCAGGACCCGATCGGGACCAAGCGCAGTACCAAAGCAGCAACAATCAGGGGCACCGCCCGCCGCATCAGACCAATGGAGTGATGATGACAGTACAAGAAGTGACCCGGGAGCAGGCCGTCCGGCGTGCCACCGTGGCCAGTGTAGTTGGCACGACCATCGAGTGGTACGACTTTTTCCTCTACGGCACGGCAGCGGCGTTGGTGTTCCCGCAGCTGTTCTTCCCGGGGCAAAACGCGTTCGCCGGCGTGCTGGCGGCCTTCGGCACCCAGTTTGTCGGCTTCGTGGCCCGGCCCATCGGAGCCGCCATCTTTGGTCACTTCGGCGACCGGATCGGCCGTAAGACCACGCTGATGGCCACGCTGTTCCTGATGGCCTTCGGCACCGTGCTGATCGGCGTGCTGCCGACGTACCAGAGCATTGGCGTGGCTGCCCCCATCCTGCTGGTGCTGCTGCGGATCATCCAGGGCATCGGCGTGGGCGGCGAATGGGGCGGATCCGTGCTGCTGAGCATGGAATGGGGGCACCAGAAGCGCCGCGGCCTGGCCGCCAGCTGGCCGCAGATCGGCGTCCCGCTGGGTCTGGTGCTGTCCACCGGTGTGGTCCGGCTGACCACCGGGGTGACCGGCACGGCTGGCTTTGCGGCCTACGGCTGGAGGATCCCCTTCATCCTGAGCATCATCCTGATCGGGGTGGGACTCTTTGTGCGGCTGCGGGTCATTGAGAGCCCCGAATTCGAGCAGATCAGGATGTCCAAGAAGGTCATTAAGAACCCGGTGCTGGAGGCGATCAAGCGCCAGCCCAAGCAGATCCTGCTCTCCGCACTGGTGCGCACCTCCGAGCAGGCACCGTTCTACCTGTTCATCACCTTCGTGATCACCTACGCCACCAAGCACCTGAAGTTGAGCAGCAACTCGATCCTGGACGACACCCTGATCGCGGCCGCGCTTGGCCTGATCAGCGTCCCGGTCTTCGGCCGGCTCTCCGATAAGTTCGGCCGGCGCCGGGTCTACGGGGTCGGCATTGTGCTGACCGCCGTCTTCGCCTTCCCGTACTTTGGCCTGCTCAATACCGGCAATTCGGTGCTGGTGCTGGTGGCGGTCATCATCTCCCTGATGCTCCACGACATCCAGTACGGCCCGCAGGCGGCCCTGATCGCGGAGAGTTTTGACGCCGACATCCGCTACACCGGCGCCGGTCTGGGATACCAGCTGGCCAGTGTCGTGGCAGGTGGTCCAGCGCCGCTGATTGCCGCGGCGCTGCTGGCCCACTACGGGGATTCGACCTCGATCTCCGTCTACATCCTGATCTGCTGCGCGGTGAGCATGGTGGCCCTGGTGCTGCTGCCCAAGGTGGCACAGGCGCAGACGGGGAAGATTGCTGCGCCACTGGAGCAGAGCGCATGAGCCCTCAGGAGGCACGTATGCATCAGATGAAGGAGGCTTCCGTCCAGCCACTCCAAGCAGACCGGACGGAGGTTCCGGAGTTGGGGGCGGAACCTGCTGAGCACCGCCCCGACGACCGGTCTGCGGCGGAAACGGAGACGCTGGGGCAGGCCGAGCAGCCCGGCTCCGAGCAGCCCGGCTCCGCCCTCCAGGACCTGCTGGTCCTGGACCTCACCCGGATCCTGTCCGGCCCGTTCGCCACCATGACGCTGGCGGACCTCGGCGCGGACGTCATCAAGATTGAACAGCCGGGCCAGGGCGACGACACCCGGCAGTGGGGCCCGCCGTTCCAGGGCGAGGAGGCAGCCTACTTCCTGGCCGTTAACCGCAACAAGCGCAGCCTGGCGGTGGACCTGAAGTCACCTGAAGGACTTGCCGTGGTTCGCAGGCTGGCGCTGAAGGCGGACGTGATCGTGGAAAACTTCAGGCCGGGAACGGCGGCCCGGCTGGGCCTGGGCTACGAGGAGCTTTCCCGCGAAAATCCCGGTCTGGTCTTCGCCTCGATCAGCGGCTACGGGCAGACCGGCCCGGATGCGCACCGGCCGGGCTACGACGCCATTGCGCAGGCGCGCAGCGGCATCATGAGCGTCACCGGGGAAATGGACGGGCCGCCGGTCCGCGTCGGCGTCAGCAGTGCGGACCTGGTGGCCGGCATGTGGGCCACCATCGGCATCCTGGCCGCGCTGCATGAAAAGCAGCGCACCGGCCGGGGGCAGTGGGTGGACATCAGCCTGCTGGACGGCTCGGTCTCGTGGCTGACGTACGTGTCCAGCGGCTACTTTGCCAGTGGCAACGTCCCGCGCCGCTACGGCTCGGCCCACCCGACCATCGCCCCCTACCAGGCCTTCGGCACCGCGGACGGCTTCGTCATGGTGGCGGTGGGCAACGACAGCCTGTGGCGGAAATTCGCCGCAGCCCTGGAACGGGAGGACCTGCTGGCGGATGAACGGTTTGCCACAAATCCGTCCCGGGTGGCGCATCGGGACATCCTGATCCCACTGATCGAGGAGACTCTAGCCACCCGGACGACCGCTGAGTGGGTGCAGACCCTGGATGCGGCGGGTGTCCCCGTCGGCCCCATCCAGACGGTCGACCAGGCGGTCCAGGATCCCCAGGTGCTGGCGCGCGGAATGGTGGCGGAGCTCCAGCATCCGACGGCGGGAACCCTCAAGATGGTGGGCTGCCCGGTCCGGCTGACCCGCACCCCGCCCGCAATGCGGACGGCGCCCCCGGTTTTGGGCCAGCATACAGATGAGGTCCTGGCCGGCCTGGGCTTCAGCGACGAGGACATCGCCTCGCTCCACGCGGCCGGTGCCGTCCAGTGACGGCCGGTGCCACAGTGGAAAGCCGCCAGGATCTGGATGCGGTCGCCGTCGAGGTCGCAGACGCGGTGGCCACCATCTCCTTCGGCTCGGGGCAGCGGTTCAACGCCCTTGGCTCGCAGGACTGGAAGGCGCTGCAACGGGCGGTGGACTCGCTGCGCGGCAGAGGCCCGCTGCGGGCCGTGGTGCTGCGGGGCAGGGGAGGGATGTTCTGCTCCGGCTCGGACCTGCGCGAATGGGACGGCGCGTCCGGGCCGGAGGTCAGCCACAGCTTTGAGCTGATGGAAGCGGCGCTGCAGGCCATCGAGGACCTGCCCGTTCCCACCGTGGCCGCCGTGGAGGGCTACGCTACCGGGGCAGGCTGCCAGCTGGCCCTGGCCTGCGACCTCCAGCTGACCA
>DATIMB010000060.1:0-4147 GCA_035475875.1 Micrococcaceae bacterium | reverse complement strand
GGCTTGGCCAGCACGCGCCCGGGTTTTGCCTCTTCCGACGACGGCGGTGCCCCCGCGGCTGCCGGGCGGGACGCCTGCGCCGCCGCTCCGGTTCCGTAGCCCGCTGCTCCGGAAGCCGCCGTCGTCGTGCCCTGGGAAAGCGAAGCACCAGGAACCTGGCGCCGGGGCCGCCGTGTCACCGAGTCCGCCTTGGGCCCCGAACCCACCAGCGGGCCCGGGGCGGGGGACGCAGAGGCGGATACGTCCGGCTCCTTGGGATGGGCGGCAGGTGTGCCGTACATAGGCGTGCCGTATATAGGCGTGGGCTGCTCCGAGCCGATCCGGATGATCGGGGTCCCGACCTCCACGGTCTGCCCCTCCTCCACCAGCAGCTGGGCCACCAGGCCGGCGTAGGGGGAGGGAAGTTCCACGATGGACTTGGCGGTTTCGATCTCCACCAGCACGTCGTTGATCGCGACGACGTCGCCCAGCTTGACCTTCCAGGACACGATCTCCGCTTCCGTCAGGCCTTCCCCGACGTCGGGCAGATTGAAGGTGTTCAGTTCCGACACGCCAGCCTCCTCAGTACGCCATTGCGCGCTCAAGCGCCTCGAGGACGCGGTCGATATCCGGCAGGTAGTGCTCCTCCACCCGTGCCACGGGATAGGGCATGTGGAAGCCGCCGACCCGCAGCGCGGGCGCCTCCAGGGCGTAGAAGCAGCGTTCGCTGATCCGCGCCGCGATCTCACCGCCGATGCCGCCGAAGGTGGGGGCCTCATGGGCGATGATCAGCCGGCCGGTCCTTTCCACGGAGGCCGTGACGGTGTCGAAGTCGATGGGCGAGATGGAGCGCAGGTCAATGACTTCGGCGCTGTGCCCGTCCTGTGCCGCCGCATCGGCCGCGGCCAGGGCCACCGGGACCAGCGGCCCGTAGGCAACGATGGTGGCGTCCGTCCCGGTCCGCAGCACCTGCGCCTGGAACGGATCCATCGCCTGCACCTGCGTGTCGACCTCCCCCTTGAGCCAGTAGCGGCGCTTGGGTTCAAAAACGATGACCGGGTCCGGGCTGGCGACGGCCTGCTGGATCATCCAGTAGGCGTCGTGGGCGTTCGAGGGCGTGATGATCCGCAGCCCGGCGGTGTGGGCGAACAGTGCCTCCGGGGATTCGGAGTGGTGTTCGATGGATCCGATGCCGCCGCCGTAGGGGATGCGGATGACCACCGGTGCGCTGAGCTGGCCGCCGCTACGGGCGTGGATTTTGGCCAGCTGCGTGGTGATCTGGTTGAAGGCCGGAAAAACGAAGCCATCGAACTGGATCTCGCAGATGGGCCGGTAGCCGCGCAGCGCCAGACCGATCGCAGTGCCGATGATGCCTGCCTCGGCCAGCGGCGTGTCCACCACCCGGTCTGCCCCGAATTCCTGCTTCAGCCCCTCGGTCACCCGGTAGACGCCGCCGAGCGTGCCGATGTCCTCCCCCATCAGCAGGCTCTTCGGGTTCTCCCGAAGGGTGGTCCGCAATCCCTCATTGATCGCCTTGGCGATGGTCATGGTGCTCACGCGGCGTCCCCTTCCGGGCCGGTGGGGCCATCCGCGAACGATGCTTCGTAGCGTTCGAACCATGCCAGTTCCTCGGTCACCAGCGGGTGCGCCTGGGCGTAGACATTGGCAAAAGAGCTGCGGATATCCGGAACGGTCATGGCCAGCGTGGCCTTGCGGACATAGCCGGCCAGCTCATCGCCGTCGGCCTTGACCTGGGCAAAGAAGGCGTCGTCGGCCAGCTCCTGCGCCCGCAGGTATTTCTCCAGCCGCACCAGCGGATCCTTGGCCAGCCACTTTTCCTCCTCGGCCGCCAGCCGGTACTTGGTGGGATCATCCGCCGTCGTGTGGGCACCCAGCCGGTAGGTGAATGCCTCGATCAGCACCGGGCCCTGGCCCGAACGGGCATGCTCCAGCGCCCATTGCGAGACGGCATGGACGGCCAGGACGTCATTGCCGTCCACCCGGATTCCCGGGAATCCGTAGCCGCTGGCCCGGTTGACCAGGGGGATGCGTGACTGCACCTCGAACGGCACGGAGATGGCCCAGTGGTTGTTTTGGCAGAAGAAGACCACCGGGGCCTTGTAGGAGGCGGCAAAGACCATCGATTCATGGACGTCACCCTCTGAACTGGCGCCGTCCCCGAAGTAGGCCACCACTGCTGCAGGTGCAGCATCCGCATCCGCGGCCAGATCACGCTGGATCCCCATCGCATAGCCCACGGCATGCAGGGTCTGGACGGCAAGCACCAGGGTGTAAAGATGGAAGCCTGTCTCCTTGGGGTCCCAACCACCGTTGGAAATGCCGCGGAACAGCTTCAGCAACTGCGCCAGGTCCACGCCCCGGGTAAGTGCAACGCCATGTTCACGGTAGGTCGGGAAGAGGTAGTCCTGCTCCTGGGTGGCCCGACCTGAACCGATCTGTGCCGCTTCCTGACCGGTCAGCGGAACCCAGAGGGCCAGCTCGCCCTGGCGCTGCAGCGCTGTGGCTTCCTGGTCAAAGCGCCGGATGGCCGCCATGTCCCGGTAGAAGCCGCACAGGGATTCCGCTGCCAGCTTTTCGATATAGGGGCTGAACGTGGAGTCCCGGTGCAGCACGCCGTCCTGGTCCAGCAACTGCACCATGTCACCGCCGGGCTCGCCGGCGGCGATCTCCGCGGCCGCCTCCACCCGCGCATTATCAACTTCGGTTCCGTCAAACTCAGATGTGGGTAGCTGTGCGGCGCCCATACCGTCTCCTCGTCTGCCGCCCTGCAGGATCAGCACGTTGTGGGATATATGCCCGGCAGGGAATGCATTCCGAAGAGGGCATATATGCGTAGATTCAAGGACTAACTCTAACGGTGCTGCTTGGCCTGAACCGGATTGTTAACCGCTAGGAACCCCGCGGCGCTTTTGTATACCCCGCACAGAGTTGCAGGAACCTGCTGTTGGCTTCCTCTTCGCCGATGCTGACCCGGACACCCTCGGTTCCGAAGGCCCGGACCGAGAGGGCCTGCTGCTCTGCCAGCTCCGCGAATCCGGCGCTGTCCTCACCCAGGTCCAGCCAGACGAAGTTCCCCTGCGCGTCCGGGATGTTCCAGCCCAGGCCCTTCAGCGCGGTGGTGACCCGCTCCCGCTCGTCCACCAGGCTTTGTACTCTTTCTACAACCTCATCAACGTGTGCCAGCGAGGTCACGGCCGCATGCTCGGCCACGGAGGAAACCGCGAAGGGCGTGGCCGCGACCCGCAGGTACTGGGTCAGCTCGGGCCGGGACACGGAGTAACCCACGCGCAGCCCGGCGAGCCCATGCGCCTTGGAGAATGTACGCAGCACCACCACGTTCGGGTACCGCCTGTACATGGCAATGCCGTCCACGGCATCTTCTGCCCGGACAAATTCCTGGTACGCCTCGTCAATGACGATGATGACGTCTTCCGGCACCGACTTGATGAAGGCTTCGGTTTCGGCGCTGGTAAGCACGGGGCCGGTCGGGTTGTTCGGCGTGCACAGCAGGACCACCTTGGTGCGCACCGTGACGGCGGCTGCCATCGCCTCCAGGTCGTGCCGCCCGTCGGCCAGCAGCGGAATCCGGACGCTTTGCGCCCCGGCCAGTCCGACGCAGATCGGGTAGGCCTCAAACGACCGCCAGGCGTAGATAACCTCGTCGGCCTTGCCGTCCTCGTTCTGTCCGGCGAAAGTGGCCAGCAGTTGGTTCAGGGCGCCCAGGCTGCCGGCGCCGGTGACAATGTCATCGGCCGGCACGTCCAGGAACGACGCCAGCGCGTTGCGCAGCCGCGTGCTCAGGGAATCCGGGTAGCGGTTGACGTCCTGCTCCGCATGGATGGCTTCCAGGACGGCGGGGATAGGTGGCAGGGGATTCTCGTTGGAGGAGAGCTTGAAGCTCTGAAGACCCTCGACGATCATCGGCGGCTTGCCCGCGGCGTAGCGCGGCAGCCTTCCGACGACGGGGCGGGGCTGAACCGCAGCAGCAGTGATGGGGTTCTCAATAGTCATAATCAAAGCCTAACGCCGCTCCCAGTACAACCACGCAGCGGTGTGGAATCATGTGCGCATGGGTAAATTCATTGTCCGCGTCGTGATCAATGCACTAGCCCTCTGGATTGCCAGCTGGCTGCTGCCCGGTTTGGCG
>DATIMB010000059.1:0-3917 GCA_035475875.1 Micrococcaceae bacterium | reverse complement strand
TTCTCCCCCACCCACAGGTGCTTGGCCCCATCCACGCCGATGACCCGCGCCTGCGGGACCCGGGCAAAGCGCCGGCGGGCCTCCTCGGGCTGGAGGTAGTCATCGAACTCCGGGACCAGGACCGTCATGGGCTTGCCCAGTCCGGCCCAGGCATCCAGGTCGGCATCGCCTGCCCGGTGAAGGGGCGGCGACATCAGCACGGCACCTTCGATCCGGTCCGCCACCGGTGCAAGCGCCCCGTATTTCAGCACGAGTTCGGTGCCGAAGGACCACCCCACGAGCCAACGGTTGGGCAACCCGCGGCGCACGGCGAAGTCGACCGCGGCGGCGACATCGGCAGCTTCCCCCACGCCCTCGTCGAACGCCCCCTCGCTGGTGCCCCTCGGCGAGGCTGTACCGCGGGTATTGAACCGCAGCACGGCAATCCCGGCCAGCGCGGGCAGGCGATAGGAGGCCTTGCGGTACACATGCGAGTCCATGAAGCCGCCGTGCGTGGGCAGCGGATGGAGCGTGATCAGCGTGGCCTTTACCTCGCCGGCGGCCGGAACAGCCAGCTCCCCCACCAGCCGCAGTCCGTCCTCCGTCAGCAGCTCGATGTTCTCGCGCCGGGCCGGCAGCACCGTCGCCGCCCGGATGAGTTCGGGGCGGCCGCTGGCGGAAAACGTGAAAGAGGACGGGTCAAAGGTCATAGATCCAGTTTACGAAAGGCCCGGGAGCGCTTCGGCCAGCCTGGCAGGACGGTGGCCGCCTCCGCCGGTCCCCGCGGTAGGACTTTGGGCCGGAACGCGAAGCGGCGGGAGGCGGAAATGCGCTGCCGGGAAGCGGGTCAGCGGTAACGGAAGGTGCGGGTCTGCCAGCAGTTGCTGTGCCAGTGCCGGCGGTCCCGCATCGCCGTCTCGCTCCCGAAAAGGGAGTCCTCCTGCCACACCACCAGGTGCGCCACGCCAGGCTGGACCGGCCGGTGGCATCCGGGACAGGTGTAGACCTTCGCGGCGTTGCGGGCAGTGATCGGCCTGACCATCCATTCACCGTCCGGGGACGACTCGCGCCGGGCAAAGCCGGAGCGTGCCCGTTCCAGATCCAGCTCCGCTGGAGGACCGTATTTACCCCCGCGCTTGCCTCCGGACTTGCCTTCGGGCAGGCCGCCCGGGGATCGTCTGGGGCGGTTGGAGCGGGGCACCCCTCCATTGTGCCCCAAACGGATGGGAGCCAACGCCCCTCCGGGCGGCAGCCGTGCCCCTTCCCCCTCATGCCGATCCCAGCCGGTAGAGTTCTCTGCGTGCGTTTAGTCATAGCCCGCTGCTCCGTAGATTACGTCGGCCGCCTCAAGGCCCACCTGCCGCTCGCCGTCCGGCTCCTGCTGGTCAAGGCCGACGGCTCGGTGCTGGTCCATTCCGACGGCGGTTCCTACAAGCCGCTGAACTGGATGAGCCCACCGGCCACGGTGCGCACCACCAGCCCGGCGGAGACGGAACTCGAAGAGGGCGTGCAGGAACAGTGGGTTGTCCAATCGGCTAAAACCGATGACCGGCTGATCATTAACATCTACGACCAGCTCCACGACAGCAGCCACGACCTCGGCGTGGATCCCGGCCTGATCAAGGACGGTGTCGAAGCGGACCTGCAGCGCCTGCTGGCCGAGCAGATCCATACCCTGGGCGAGGGCTTTTCGCTGATCCGGCGCGAATATTTCACCGCGATCGGCCCGGTGGACATCCTGGCGCGCGATGCCAGCGGAGCCACGGTGGCGGTGGAGCTGAAGCGCCGCGGTGACATCGACGGTGTGGAGCAGCTGACCCGGTATTTGGAACTGCTCAACCGTGACCCGCTGCTGGCCCCGGTCCGCGGGGTCTTTGCCGCCCAGCAAATCAAGCCGCAGGCCCGCGTCCTGGCTCTGGACCGGGGCATCGAATGCCTGACGCTGGATTATGACGCCATGCGGGGAGTGGATGACAGCGCCAGCCGGCTGTTCTAGCACTACATCCAGCTCCGCCGTTCCCAGCCCGCCGGAACCGATCTGGCTAGAATCGATCCATGACCCCCACTGCAGCACCCGGCGCTGACTCCGGAAGCGCAAACAAGAAGCTCATCACGGGCACGTTGGTATCGGGGGGCAGCATTACCGGCGACGGCGTGCTGGCCACCGAGGACGACCGCATTGTCTACGCAGGACCGGCCGCAGAGTTCACCACAACGGATCTGGCCGCGGGCTTTGCCGCCGTCGAACCGGAGGACCTGCCGGAGGGCTGCCTCATCCTGCCCGGGCTGATCGACCTCCATAACCACGGGGGCAACGGCGGGGATTTCCCCTCCGGGGATGAGGCTGCCGCCCGCAGCGCCATCGACTTCCTGCACCGCAGCGGCACCACCACCCTGCTCGCCAGCATGGTCACCGCCTCCCCGGACGACCTGCTCAAGGGCATCGGCGTCTATCTGGGATTGACCCACGAGGGGCTGCTGGCAGGCATCCACCTGGAGGGGCCTTTCCTCTCGCATGCCCGCTGCGGGGCCCAGAACCCCGAATGGCTGCGGGATCCGGATCCGGAGCTGCTGTCACAGCTGATCGACGCCGGCCAGGGACAGATTGTTTCCATGACCTATGCTCCCGAGCTCCCCGGAGCATCGGCGCTGGTGGACCTGATGACCTTCCACGGCATCACCCCCTCGCTGGGCCACACCGACTGCGATGCGGAGACTGCCGCCGCGTCCCTGGCACAGGCGAAGGAGGGACTAGCCTCCGCCGGGTTTGATGGCAACAGCGGCCGCCCCACTGTCACCCACCTGTTCAACGGCATGCCGCCCCTGCACCACCGCTCCCCCGGCCCCGTCGCCGCCTGCCTGCGCGCCGCCAAGGAGGGCCAGGCCGCCGTCGAACTCGTTGCAGACAATACCCATCTGGATCCGCAGACCGTGCTGACCGTCTTCACCCTGGTGGGCGCGGCGAATATCCTGCTCGTGACCGATTCCATGGCAGCGGCCGGCCTGCGCGATGGCCGGTACATGCTTGGCCCGTCCCCGGTCACCGTCTCCGGCGGTAAGGCCACCCTCGATGCCAGCGGATCCATTGCCGGCGGTACCGCGACACTTCTTGACGTGGTCCGGCGCACGGTGGACGCCGGAGTTCCGCTGCAGGACGCTGTGCTGTCCGCGACCGCCGTGCCGGCGGACATTCTTGGTCTCGACGACGAGGTCGGCTGCCTGGGCCGCGGCCTCCGCGCCGATGCCGTCGTCGTCAATAAAGACCTGGAATTGGCTGCCGTGCTCCGCCACGGCGAATGGTTGAAGCCGTGGGGCTGAATAGCGCGGCAGCTGAAAAGCACCGTAGCGCAATAGCGGGGGATTTGTAACGCCTGCGCCGAAGGCACATTCGGCGGGGCCGTCCTGCCTTTCCGCCTAATCCGCAGGAATGGATAACTTTTGGACGAATCCCGCGTTACTTCGTTGACCTGCCGATTTGTGCATGTAATGCTAGTACCAGTCTTTGTGTACGTATGTTTTTCATGCTCGCAAGACTTGTTGCGAGCGTGGAGCTCCTTGGGAGGACCGGCAACGGTTCTCCCAAGTTTCTCCCGTGGAGTAACCAAGATCCGTACGAAGTGTGCGGAGCTTAAATAGTTCCATTATGAGGAGAAATAAATGGCACAGGGGACCGTCAAGTGGTTCAACGCTGAAAAGGGCTTCGGCTTCATTACACCCGATGACTCAGAAGGCGATGTGTTCGTGCACTACTCTGAGATCCAGACCGGTGGGTTCAAGACCTTGGATGAAAACCAGCGCGTTCAGTTCGAAATCGGACAGGGCGCCAAGGGACCGCAGGCAACGGGCGTAACCGTTCTCTAATAATCGTTGGCCCCTGTTTTCTTCCGGTTTAGCCGGCGGGATTAGGCTCCGCGAACTATGATCCTCGGCTTCGGCCG
>DATIMB010000058.1:0-11177 GCA_035475875.1 Micrococcaceae bacterium | reverse complement strand
GCCTGGATCCGGTGCGAGAGGGTCACGGTGTCCGCGTCCGGCTTCTTGGTCACGGACAGCGCCAGCGTTGGTGTGCCGTTGGTGCGGGTAATGGAGGTGGCCGGGTCGTCCTGAAGGGCGACGGCGGCGACGTCGCCGATGGTGGCCGGGGCGGCAGGGCTGGCTGCCTGGCTGGCTCCGGCGGCCGGGACGCCGGGATTGGCGCCGGAGGGGGAGTTGGTGCCCGCTTTGGCTCCGGCCAGCGGCAGTGACCGGACAGCGTCCAGTGAATCCACCGGACTGCCGACCTGCAGCGAGAGGGACTTGCCCGAATCCGTCAGCGAGCCGGCCGGAACCAGCGTGCCGTTGCTTTTCAGTGCGTCGCTGATGGCGCTCACGCCCACCCCGGCCGCGGCCATTTTGGCCGGATCCGGGGAGATGGCGATGTGCTGGACGTTGGCACCGGTCACGTCCGCGCCGCGGACGCCGTCGATCTTGGTCAGGGCCGGGACCGCCAGCCGCTGCAGATCCGCATTGAGGGCGCTGAGCGGCTTGTCCGAGGACACCGCCAGGAAGACGATGGGGAAGTCGCTGATGCTGCCGGCGATGGCCTGCGGGTCCGTCCCGTCCGGCAGTACCCGGCGGGCGTTGGAGATGGCTCTGTCAATCTGGTTCCGGGCCCGGTCCAGGTCGGTTCCATAGGCGAAGGAGAGATTGATGGTGGACGAGCCGGTGCGTGAGGTGGAGGTGGAGGATTCCAGGCCCTCGACGGCGTTCAGGGCCGTTTCCAGCGGCTCGCTGACCTGCTTGTCCACCACCGCCGGGGAGGCCCCGGGCATCGAGGTCACCACGGTGATCTGCGGGAACTCGATGGAGGGGATGAGTTCCTGCTTCAGCGATCCCATCGTGATCACGCCGAAGACGGCGGCGAAGATGGTGATCAGTGCGATCAGGGCCCGGTTGCCGAGCGACAGTTTGGCCAAGCGGAACATTTCTTCACTCCCAATAGGTGCCCGGACGGTGCGCACGGTGTCTGGCCCCATAAATGGGCTGCCGGCTGGCCCGGCTGCTGCCGGTTCTAGTTGTCCAGCTGCAGGGCGGCCGCCGTCTTGGCCAGCGTCTCCGCGGCCAGGTCAGGGTTGTCGTTGAGGACCGTGCCGTAGGTAGGCATCATGTCCCGCAGGGTGTCCTGCCACTCCAGCTTGAATTTGCGCGGGAAGCAGCGCTGCAGGAGCTCGAGCATGATCGGCACAGCGGTGGAGGCGCCAGGGGAGGCACCCAGCAGGGCGCTGATGGATCCATCGGAGGAGGTAATCACCTCTGTGCCGAACTGCAGCACCCCGCCCTTCTTGGGATCCTTCTTGATGATCTGCACCCGTTGGCCGGCGGTGATCAGGTCCCAGTCTGCGCCGTTGGCCTCCGGGAAGTATTCGCGCAGTGCCTCCACCTTGGCCCCGTGGCTCTTGAGCACCTCGTCGATGAGGTATTTCACCAGGCCCAGGTTGTCCTTGGCCACCGCGAGCATCGGGATGATGTTGCCGGGCCGGATGGACAGCGGCAGGTCCAGCAGGCTGCCCGTCTTGAGGAATTTGGTGGAGAAGCCGCCGTACGGGCCAAAGAGCAGGGAGCGCTTGCCGTTGACGTACCGGGTGTCCAGGTGCGGCACGGACATCGGCGGGGCGCCCACGGAAGCCTGGCCGTACACCTTGCCGTTGTGCTGGGCCGCCACCGCTTCATTGGTGCAGCGGAAGAACTGGCCGGAAACGGGGAACCCGCCAAAGCCCTTGCCCTGCGGGATGCCGGAGCGCTGCAGCAGGTGAAGTGCTCCGCCGCCGCCGCCGATGAAGACGAACCGGGACCTGATCCGGCCCCGCTCGCCGGAGGACGGGTGCTTGAGGGAGATCTCCCATTTCTTGTCCCGGCCGCGCTGGACATCTGTGACCTCGGTGCCCAGATTGATCTCGACCCCGTTGGCCGCCAGGTAGCCGGTCAGTTCCCGGCTGAGGGCGCCGAAGTCCACGTCGGTGCCCTCCGCGGCGCGGGTGGCGGCGATCTTCTGGCCTGCGGGCCGGCCGTTCATCACCAGCGGCACCCACTTGGAAATCTGGTCGTGGTCCTCGCTGTACTCCATGCTGCTGAAAAGCGCGTTGGGCTTGAGCGCGTCGTAGCGGGTGCGCAGGAATTTCACATGGTCATCGCCGATCACGAAGCTCATGTGCGGGACGGAGTTGATGAATTTCTTGGGCGAACCGATCATCGAGTTGGTGACCAGATGGGACCAGAACTGGCGGGAGAGCTGGAACTGCTCGTTGATGCCCAGGGCCTTCTTCGGATCGACCGAACCGTCTTTGGCCTGCGGCGTGTAGTTCAGTTCGCACAGTGCCGAGTGGCCGGTACCGGCGTTGTTCCACGGGTCCGAACTTTCCTGGCCCACGGTGTCGAGACGCTCAAAGAGCACGATCTTCCAGTTGGGTTCAAGCTGCTTGAGCAGGGTCCCGAGTGTGCTGCTCATGATGCCGCCTCCGATGAGGACAACGTCGGCTTCTTTTGTGTCTGAAATGAAGGTCACAATCCATCTCCGGTAGCGGCGATCCTAGCCATAGAAGCGTATCGCGCGAGCGCATGCTTGCATAAATGGCCCCGGCGCGCCAGTACCGGAGCGGGATTATTTCTTCAGCTGCACCTTGTTGAAGACTTCATTGAGCACAGGGCTGACCGGGTAGCTGACCACCCGGCTGGACATGGCCAGCGCCGAAATCGGGAAGGCAATCGGGATGGCCGGCAGCGTCTGCACAATCTGTGTGTTGATCGACTGATAGGCGGCGTTGCGGTCCGCACCGTTGGGCAGGCCCCGGGCGCGGTCGATCTTGCTGGCCAGCTGCGGGTCGAAGTAGCCGAATTCACCGCTCGGCGCACCGAAAAGCGGGCCGACGAAATTGTCCGGATCCGAGTAGCTGCCGTTCAGGCCCAGCAGGTGCAGGTCGTGGTCGCCCGGGCTGGTGACCTTGGCCAGGTAGCCGTCCGACCAGTCGATCGGCACCGGCTTGATGTTGAAGCCGACGGCGGTCAGCTCCCGCGCGATTTCCGCGTAGACCTTTTCCGGAGTGGGCAGGTAGGCCCTGGTCACGTTCATCGGGTAGTAGAAGCGGATGGGCTCGCCCTTGTAGCTGGAGTCGGCCAGGGTCTTGCGGGCCTTGTCCGGATCGTAGGCCACTCCGGGGATGGAGTTGTTGAACCCGCTCAGCTTCGGCGGGATGAACTGCGAGGTGGCGGCGGTGCCGTCGATGAAGTAGTTGTGGGCCAGAGTGTCCTTGTCGATCGCCATCGCGATGGCCTGCCGGACCTTGAAGTCGGCCATCAGCGGATCCTGCTGGTTGATGCCCAGATACATCACCGAAAACGGGTCGCGCTGGAGGATCTGCATGCCGCTGCGGACCAGCGAGTCGAAATTGCCCGGGGTCACCAGGTCATACCCGTCGATCCTGCCGTCCTCCAGCGCCTGCAGCCTTGCCTGCGGCTGCTCGTAGGTGATGAAATTCACCACGTCGATCTGGCCCTTGTCACCCCAATAGTTCTTGTTGGAGGTCAGCGTCACCGAATCCTGTTTCCAGGCCGAAAGCTGGAACGGCCCGGTGCCCACCGGATGCAGGGCATAGCTGGAGACCTGGTGGCCGGACACGGTCTGGTTGAGCGTATTCGCGTCTTCTTCGGCCAGTGCCTTCGGTGAGGAGATGCCAAATGCCGGTTCGGTGAGCGCCTGGACAAAGCCGGTCAGCCGGGTGTTGAGTTCGATTTTCACGTCCAGGTCGCCCGTGGCCGTGCAGCCCTTATAGACGGAGTCCTTGGCGTCGTCGGAAAAGGCCTTGAAGACCTGCTTGAACGTCACCAGCGAACCGTCCGCACGGGTGGCTGGCGGCAAGGTGAACCAGCGGTTGAAATTGGTGCAGACCGAGGCCGCGTTGAAGGGAGTTCCGTCCTGGAACTTCACATCCTTGCGGAGCTTAAAGGTGTACGCCAACCCGTCCTGGATTTCCTGCCAGCTGGTGGCCAGGCTGGGGGCGGCGGCACCGGTGGTGGGGTCCACCGTGACCAGGCCCTCCAGGATCTGCCGGGTGACCCGGTACGATTCCGAGTCGCTGACCAGGGCCGGATCCAGGCCCAGCGGGTTGGAGCCGGTGCCGAAGTTGAAGGTGACCGGACCGCCGCTGGGACTGGGCGAGGGATCGGGGGCAGGCTGCGCCGTGCATGCGGCCAAGGACAGCGCCATCAGTGCCGCCGCCAACTTCGCCGCTGTCCGCAGGCGCGCCTTCCGCAGCACTCTGGACCCCACTTCCTGACTGGATTGACTTGTTTCGGCCCGTTCCGGCCGCTGTCGGGACAGCTTCCCATTCTAATGGAGCCGGACGAGGTTCCCACACGGAGCGACGCCCCGGGCCAGGTTGTCCAATGGATTCACAGCCCGCTCCAAGGATGGGATCGGCGAGGGACCCTTTGAGAGTACGGCACGCATGGGACAGGTAGTGTCCGGACGAAAGTGGAGTACCAGAAGGAGTAGTTTTTTCCTTCCTTTCAAATTGCACCGACCGTAGTCTTTGTTCCACTCTCCGGCCCAGGGGAGCGCAGGTCTCTTGGAGCGCGTCGTTGCCAGCGCGCCCAGGTCTCATTCTTAAGGGGGCTCCCGGTGTCGAGAGCGCGCGGAATTACCCAGGTCATCGGATCCATGGCTGTCACCGCTGTCGTTGCGGCTATCATGATAGCTACTCCCACCCAAGCCTCGGCTGCTCCCGCCGTTCATGACGGTCTGGGAGAAGCGACGGCTGCGGCATCATGCTGGGAGATCAAACAGGCCAGTCCTGCCGCGGCTGATGGGACTTACTGGCTCGAGACACCGGCCATGACGGCGCCAGCCCAATTCTACTGCGACATGACCACCGACGGTGGCGGTTGGGTGCTGATCGGCAAGGGCCGCGAGGGATGGACTGAGAACAACAACGGAACCGGAACGCAGTCGGCGCTGTTGAGCGCTGGCTTGAGTCCCATGTCCGGGCTCACAACGCAATATGCAGCTAGTGTCATCGACGGCCTGCTCAACGGCGGTCGTCCGGACGCTCTGCCCGACGGGATCCGGCTCCGACGGGCCATGAACACCGCTGGAACCCAGTGGCAGGAAGCCAGGTTCAACACTGACAAGGCGGACCGCTGGGTCTGGACGTTCGGTGCCGAACACCAGGTGACCTCGTACTCATTCGACGGCGTTACGGGGTCAGGCGGACTGACCTCCAACTTTGGGGCGGACAATGCATACCAGCACGTGGACGCCTCCGAGAATGCCAGCCAGGGCTATACCATCGGATTCGCCTACGGGACCGCAGTGACGGGAACCAGCGCCAGCGACACGTACCTCTGGTCTGCCCAAGATGGGATGGGCTCGGCCCATCCCTATACACAGGTCTTCCTGCGGCCGCAGATCCGCTCGCTGACCGCCGGTTTTACACGCATCGGGGACAGCGGTACGGCGGCGAAGTCGAATGTTCCCGTGGCCAGTTCGCTGGCGTTGGACAGCCCCTGGGGCGTCACCGGGGCCGTGAGCCCCAAGAGAGAGGGCGACGTCGAAGCGCAGGCCTTCGTGCAGAGCGGGAACACTATGTACGTCGGAGGCAACTTCACCTCGGTCCAGCGGGCAGCAGACTCGACCGGTGCGGACAAGGTCGCTCAGTCGTTCCTGGCCGCCTTTGATGTGAATACCGGTGAGCTGATCCGCACCTTTACGCCCCAGCTTGATGGTTCCGTGATGACCCTTGCCGCTTTGCCCAATGGAGACATTGTCGCCGGCGGCATGTTTGCCAATGCCAACGGTGCCCCGGCGACGGCAATTGTGGCACTGGATCCGGTCACCGGCGCCACAGCGACGAACTGGAACCTGAAGGTCGAGAACCGGCTGACGGCCGGGGTACTGCGGGTCAGTGATTTGGCCGTGAGCGGGAACTGGCTGTACCTGGGTGGGGCGTTTACGCATCTCTCCGGCGGCAGTGCGCCGAATTCGGTGGTGTATGCCAAGGGTGCGGCCCGGGTCTCGGTGGCCAATGGCACGCCGGGGACCGGCTGGAACCCGGACTTCAACGGTACGGTTGTGGCGATCGACCCCAGCCCCGACGGCGGCAGGCTGTATGCTGCCGGGTATTTCTCCACCTCCGGCACGGCGACGGCGTACCGCGCCGCAGCTGTGCAGACCTCCACCCCCGCTGCCCTGGCCACGCCGGCGTGGAACCCCACCTGGAGCAACAGCAACAATTACCAGCAGACCATCGGTGCGGTCGGAGACCGGGTGTGGGTCGGCGGCTCGGAGCACAGTCTCTTCAGCTATTCACCCACCACGTTTGACCGAATCTCGGGCAACATCGGGAAGAACCACGGCGACTTCCAAACCATGACCAGCAGTGCGGCGGGGATCATTTACGCTGGTTCGCACGGGCATGACTGGAACTATTCCAACGCCTTCACCTGGCCCAGCATCGGCACCGGCTGGACGGAAGCGGACTCCTTTGAATGGGTCGGCGCCTGGAACGCTAGCACCGGAAACATGGTTCCCACGTTCGTGCCGCAAATGAAGTTCCGGCTGGGACAGGGGATCTGGGCCTCGGCCGTGGACAGCAAGGGCACGCTCTGGGCCGGCGGCGACATGACCACGGTGGCAACGGTGACCAAGGCGGGCAAGTGGTCCGGAGGGTTTGCCCGTTTTCCGCAGGTCGACGCGGCGGCTCCCAGCACACCCACGAACGTGGCTACCTCTTCGGACGGCCCGACGACGGTCAAGCTGAGCTGGGGCGCAGCCACGGATAACAGCGGGAAGGTTTCCTACCAGATCCTGCGCGATGACAGGGTGATCGCTACGACCACATCCACCAGCCTGGTGGTTCCCAAGGGCGGCGAAAACCGCTTCTTTGTCCGGGCCGCCGACGCTGCCGGGAACCTCTCAGCGAGTTCGGCTGTGGTGGCGGCCAGCGGCGGCAACGCCGCACCCGTCGCGGTCTTTACGTCCGCTCTGACAGGGCTGACCGCCAACTTTGACGGTACGGGCTCCACCGACGACGGCACCATCGCCTCCTATGCCTGGGACTTCGGTGACGGGACCACCGGTTCCGGAGCCACCGTTTCGCACACCTACGCCAGGGCCGGCAGCTATCAGGTATCCCTGATTGTCACTGACAACGGCGGAGAGCAGGGCGGCATCAGCAAACCGCTGGCCGTTATCCAGCCTGCCCCGGCCGACGGCTACGGTGCCGCCGTCTACGCGGACAGCCCCAGCCTGTACTACCGCCTGGATGAAGCCGGCGGAACCACTGCGGCCGATGCAAGCACATCGGACAGCCCCGGCACCTACTCCGGCGGGGTCAGCCTCGGCAGCCCGGGCGCTCTTGCCGGCATCGCCGACACGGCTGCCAGCTTCGACGGATCCTCCGGCCTGGTCGCTAGCCAAAAGGCCTACGACAACCCGTCCACGTACTCGCTCGAGATCTGGTTCAACACCACCACAAGCCAGGGCGGGAAGCTGATCGGCTTCGGCGACCGCGCCACCGGCCTGTCCAGCAATTACGACCGGCACATCTACATGCAGGACAACGGCCAATTGGTTTTCGGCACCTGGACGGGCTCGGCCAACACCATCACCACCCCCGCAGCCTATAACGACGGCAAGTGGCACTCAGTGGTGGCCACACAGTCCGCGCAGGGCATGATCCTGTACGTGGACGGAGTGAACGTGGGGACCAACCCGCAGACGGCGGCCCAAGCGTACACCGGCTACTGGCGGATCGGCGGGGACAACACCTGGGGCTCCAGCAGCGCCTACTTCGCCGGGATACTGGACGAGGCCGCTGTGTACCCGGTGGCGCTGACTTCGGACCAGGTGGCACGGCACTACCACCTCGGCGGCGGCAATGTTGCCCCGACCGCGGCCTTTACCTCGACCGTCACCGGCACATCTGTGGGCTTGGACGCGTCCACTTCCAAGGATGACGGCACCATAACGTCCTATGCTTGGGACTTTGGGGACGGCGCCACGGGAACCGGTACAACGGCAACACATGATTACGCCGGCGCCGGGACATACCAGGTGAAACTGACGGTCACCGACGATGGCGGGCTCACGACCACTCTGACCCAGCCTGTAGCCATCACGCGACCCGCTCCTGCGGACAGTTACGGTGCACAGGTCTATGGCGACGCCCCTACGCAGTACTTCCGGCTGGGTGAAGCATCAGGCACTGTCGCGAAGGACTCTTCTCCGGCCGGAAGCGCGGGAACCTATTCGGGAGCGGTGGCGCTTGGTGCATCCGGGGCACTGCCTGGAGTGGGCGATACTGCCGCAACCTTCGACGGGGTTTCCGGATTCGTGGCCAGCCAGAATGCATTCGTGAACCCGACCACGTACTCCCTGGAAATCTGGTTCAAGACCACCACAACGCAGGGCGGGAAGCTGATCGGCTTCGGGAACAGCGCAACCGGAACCTCCAGTAACTACGACCGGCACATTTACATGCAGGATGACGGCCGGCTGGTCTTTGGCACCTGGACCGGAACCATGAACACGATTACCACTGCCTCGCCGTATAACGACGGAAAGTGGCATTCGGTGGTCGCGACGCAGTCCGCGCAGGGCATGGTCCTGTATATGGACGGAGTTAATGTGGGCACCAACCCGCAGACGGCGGCGCAGGACTACACCGGATACTGGCGGATTGGCGGCGACACGACCTGGGGCTCAAGCAGTGCCTACTTCGGCGGCACCCTAGATGAGGCGGCTGTTTACCCTGTGGCGCTGACAGCGGACCAGGTGGCCCGGCATTACCAGTTGGGCACGTACACTCCGCCGGTGAACCAGGCGCCGGTGGCGGCGTTCACCACGACTGTGAAGGATCTGGGGTTGGCGGTGGACGGGTCCGGCTCTTCCGATCCGGATGGGACGGTGGCGTCGTATGCGTGGGACTTCGGCGACGGGGGCAGTGGCCAGGGCGCGACGGCGACGCATACGTATGCGGCTGCCGGGACGTTCACGGTGACACTGACGGTGACCGATAACCAGGGGGCGACGGCGGTGACCACGAGCTCGGTGACTGTGACCGATCCGCCGGTGAACCAGGCGCCGGTGGCGGCGTTCACCACCACTGTGAAGGATCTGGGGGTGGCGGTGGATGGGTCCGGCTCTTCCGATCCGGATGGGACGGTGGCGTCGTATGCGTGGGACTTCGGCGACGGGGGCGGTGGCCAGGGCGCGACGGCGACGCATACGTATGCGGCTGCCGGGACGTTCACGGTGACACTGACGGTGACCGATAACCAGGGAGCCACGGCGGTAACCGCGGCTCCGGTCACCGTAAACTACGCACCGGCGGTGGACACAGTGGTGGTCCCGGCGAAGTCCAGCTGGGCCTGGCGGTATGAGTCCACCGCGCCGCCGTCATCGTGGAAGGACCGCGGCTTTGACGCCTCGGCCTGGAAGACCGGCAACGGGGTGCTGGGCTTCGGTTCAGCAGGGCTGGGCACCAACATTGATGTCAGCACCGGAACCAGCACCCGGCCACTGGCGGCGTACTTCATCCGGCAGTTCAATGTGGACAGCGCCGCGCAGGTGACCAAGCTCTCCCTATCGACCGTGGCCGATGATGGAGTGGTGGTCTACGTCAACGGCACGGAGGTCGGCCGGTCCAATATGCCTGCCGGTCCGGTGACCTTCAACACCTACGCCAGCAGCGCCCTACGCACCTCTGTCGCGGCTGCCAACCCGGTCACCCTCGATGTTCCGGTCTCACTGCTGGTGGACGGGGCCAACACCATCGCGGTGGAAACCCATCTGAATTACCACGCCACCACGGATATCAGCTTTGACCTCAACGCCACCGCCACGGTCGGTGGTCCGCCGGTGCCGAACCAGGCTCCGCTGGCCAAGTTCACCTCGACAGTGACGGGCCTCGGCGTGGCCGTGGACGCATCCACGTCCTCGGATCCGGACGGGTCGGTGGCTTCCTATGCCTGGGACTACGGCGACGGGGCCACGGGCGCCGGGGTGAACGCCACGCACACCTATGCCACGGCCGGGACCTACACGGTGTCGCTGACGGTAACCGACAATAAGGGTGCCACGGCTGTGGCCAGCGCCCCGGTGACGGTCGCCGTCCCCACTGGACCGGTGGATGTTGTGGTCGTTCCGGCCAAATCGACCTGGAGCTGGCGCTACGACGCTACCGCCCCTGATCCGGCCTGGAAGACTCGCGGTTTCGATGCCTCGGCCTGGAAGACCGGACCCGGTACCCTGGGCTTCGGCAGCACGGGCCTGGGCACCAACATCGACGTCCCGGCGCCCACCAGTAACCGGTCCCTGGCCGCGTACTTTATCAGCCAGTTCAATGTGGATACCGCCGCCAAAATATCCAAACTCACGCTGAACACCGTCGCTGACGACGGGGTGGTGGTCTACGTCAACGGAACCGAAGTCGCTCGGTCCAACATGCCAACAGGACCCATCACCTTCGCCACATACGCTTTGACCGCAATAAGCACCGCCAAAGCCAACGCCGCACCCCTGAGCATCGACGTGCCGGTGAGTCTGCTAACGGATGGCATCAACACCATCGCGGTGGAAACCCATCTGAACTACCGGGCCACCAACGACGTCAGCTTTGACCTCAGCGCCACCGCAACGAAACAACCCTAAAGAACACCGTCTGAAGCACAGTCAGCGTCCATGTTTTCCAGGAACATAGGCGCCGACTGTCGTTTCATGAGGGGAAAGGAGAAGAGGCCTCCCGCCGACCGGCCCGGCTCCAGACCCGGACCGTTTCGAGCCGGACCGGGTTTGGCAGGTGGGTCAGGCGCGGCGCAGGATGCCGCCGTCGTCGACCGCCTGCCGGGACAGGGTCTTGTACCCCTCCTGCTCAAAGAGCACGGTGATCCGGTCCTCCTCGGTGCTCATCACTACCCCTGGTCCCCAGTCCTGATGCACCACGGCGCTCTGCACCGGAAAGCCGCCGTCGTCGTCCGTCAGATCCACCGCGGTGCCCGCGGCACAGTTGTCGCAGTTGCCGCACACCTCCTCGAGTTCCTCGCCGAAGTAGCCCAGCAGGTACTGGCGCCGACAGCCCTGCGTCTCGGCGAAACCGCGCATCATTTCCAGTCGGGAGCGGTCAATCCGAGCGCGCGAT
>DATIMB010000057.1:0-1821 GCA_035475875.1 Micrococcaceae bacterium | reverse complement strand
GATGCCGTTCCTCAGGCGCTCATCGATTCCTGCCGCCGCCGCGGGCTGACCCTGATCGAGGTACCGCAGTCGGTGCCCTTTGCCGCGATTGGCCTGCAGTTCGCCCAGCTCCTTGAGTCCGAGGGTGCCAAGGTCGTCCGCGAGCTCGCCGACGCCAACCGGGTGCTGATGCGGGCGGTGCTCTCACCGCGGCCCGAGCATGAACTGCTTACAGCCCTGGTGGAGCGCTTGCCCGGATGGGCCGTGCTGGTCGGCAGCGATGCACGGGTCCGCGCACGCGCCGGCAGGGCCCCGCTGGACGCTGCAAGCCTGGCACCCCTGCTGGCCCGGCTGCTCTCCGGTTCCGGACCACGGGTGGAGCTGGAAAGCTACCCCGCGCCGGGTTCGCGGCACGTTGTCGGCCATCCGCTGCGCGGCCCCAAGGACGCCAACCTCGGCGCCCTGGTGATCGGCTCCGCCGAGCGACTCACCCCCGCGCAGAACAACGTCGTCTCTGCCGCCGTCGGCCTGCTGGAGCTGCTCTTCCGGCAACGCACCAGCGGGTCGCTGGCACCAAGCCAGCTCGCCGCCGCCCTGCTGCTGCATCCGGAAACGGTCACCGGCGGCAGCAGCCGGCAGGTCACAGCGGCCAAGGACCTGCTGGCCCAGAGCATCTCCTCCACCCGGTCCGCCCCGATGCGGGTGGTGCAGGGCGTCAACGTGGAAATGCCGCACTGGCGCAGCAGTGGCAGTCCGGTGCGTGAGTTGCTGCAGTGGCGCCGGCTCTTCGAGACCAAGCTGGTGGAGATCACCGAGTACGGCTTTGCGGCCATCACCCGGCTGAAGGTCGACGACGGGCTGCTGGCCGAGGTGGACAGGCTCGGCTGGCGCGTGGTGGTGGGCGACCCGGTCGAAATGAACCAGCTTCCCGCCGCCTACCAACGGGCTGGCTCGCTGCGTTCACGTGCCCAGGCCACCCGGCAGAACCTGCGGGTGGACGCGGTCAGCTGGTCCGTCACCGGCCTGCTGGGCCGCGAGGCCGGAAGCATGCTGGCCGGCCAGCTCTTTGCGCCGCTGGGCGGGCTGGAACCCGAACGGCGGACCGCCCTGCTGGCCGTGCTGCGCGCCTGGCTGGGCGAAAACGGTAGCTGGGACGGCGCCGCCAAGGTGCTGGGGCTGCACCGCAACAGCGTCCGGCGGCAGATCGGCCAACTGGCCCAGCTGCTCGAGCGCGACATCAACGATCCGCAGACCCGGGCCGACCTGTGGATCGGCCTGCAGTACGCCGATGCCCTCGACTGAAGAACGAGGGCCACTGACAACCGTTAGCTTCTCTCCCAGCGCGCGTAGAGGTCCGGACGGCGTTCGCCGAGGTACGGCACGTCCGCCCGGGCGCGTTCGATGCTGTCGTGCCTGATTTCGGCGAAAACCAGCTCCTCACCGCCGCCCGCCTGGGCCAGCAGGCCGCCGTCAGGCCCAACAACTACACTGCCACCAGCCAACACTCCGGCTTCCCCAAAGCCTTCCGCGGCACCGGCTGCCCCCTCGCAGTGGTTGGCGTAGCCGATGGCCACCTGGCTCTCCAGCGCCCGCGCCCGCAACAGCACCTGCGGCACACTCTCATAGCCGTGTCCCAGCGCGGTGGGCACCAGCAGCAGTTCAGCGCCGCGGGTGGCGGCGGCTCGGACCTGCTCCGGGAATTCAACGTCGTAGCAGATCAGCAGCGAGGTTTTGAAGCCCTCAAAGTCGACGACGGCGGGGGGCTGGTCGGCAGGCGCGAAGGCCTCCCGCTCGGCCGGACCGAAAAGATGGACCTTGGCATAGCGGAGCAGTTCCGTGCCC
>DATIMB010000056.1:0-2306 GCA_035475875.1 Micrococcaceae bacterium | reverse complement strand
CAAGCTGTACCTCGGAGCGGACATTCCGGTCCGGAAGGGCAGCGAGGGGTGGGCATTCGTCGTCGCGCATCTGCTGCCCGCCGGAGCCAGCCTGGCCGAGGGCACCGCCGTCGAGGTTTCCGTGGACGCGGATCTGCGCGCCGCCCTCAATGCCGGGCACACCGCCTGCCACCTCGCCTCGCTGGCCCTGAACCGGGCCATGGCCGGCCGCTGGAGCAAGGAGACCCGGGTGGACGCGCTGGGCCAGCCGGACTTCGACGCGGCCGCCATCTCCTCCTCCACCATCACTGAATACGGCTCTGTGGACGTTTTCCGGCTGAACAAGTCGTTGCGGCGCAAGGGATTCGACACCGACGGCCTTGTGGAGGAGTTGCCGGCCATCACCGGGTCCATCAACAGCACACTGGCGGCCTGGACCGCAAGGGGTGCCCCGGTACGGATCGACCGGGACGGCGAGCGCCTGACGGATCGGCGCTACTGGGTGGCCTCCCTGCCCGACGGCGAGGCCAGCATCGCCTGTGGAGGAACACATGTTGGGTCGCTCGGTGAACTGGGCGGCGTGGCCGTCAGCTTCTCCGTGGCGGACGCCGACGGGACGCCGCTTCTGCGGATGGTGACGCGCACCCGGATCCCGAAATAGCCGCCGTAACAGGATCCACATAGTGCGACTTGATGGGCCTACATGCGGGCGAGCCGCTCGATGTCCTCGAGGAATTCGCGCGCGGTCTCGTCACTGACGGTGGCCCGGGTCTCCGCGATGGTCTCGAGGTAGTCCTGAGTGGACGGTCCACGGCGCAGATTGGAAGGGCCGGAATAGCTGGTGTCGACGGCGGCCACCGCACCCTGGGCTCCCCCACCGGACGGGACCTGCCCACCGCCCTGGCCGGCGCCGTCGTCGTCGTGCTCATAAACCGCCTTCTCCAGCGCGCGCTGCGATGCGCTGCGGGCCGCGAATTCGATGTCAGCCGGCGAAAACCCCTCGCTGCGCTGCACCAGCAGTTCCACCTCCACCTGGTCCAGCACGGAAGCGGGGATGAAGCGCTGCCACATGGCCCGGCGCGCCTGGGCATCCGGCAGGCCGATGGGGATCACATAGTCGAAGCGCCCGTGCCGCAGGAAGGCCGAATCCAGCGCACGGATGAAGTTGGTGGCGCAGACCAGCAGGCGGCCGGGCTGCTCGCGGAAGGCCGGAATGATCTTCAGCAGCTCGTTGGTCACGCCCTGCAGGGCCGACGGCGGCTCCCCGGAACGCTGCGAGGCAATCTCCTCCACCTCGTCGATGAAAACCACCGCGTGTTCCAGCTCGGCAATCTCCAGGAACGTCTCGCGCAGCGCACCGGCCAGCCCGCTCGGCTCCGCGGCCAGCCGGGACGGGAAGACCTCCACAAACGGCCACTCCAGGCGGGACGCGATGGCCTTGGCGAAGGTGGTCTTACCGGTCCCGGGCGGACCGAAAAGCACGACCGCGCGCGGCGGCACCACGCCGAATTCCTCCGCCAGCTCGGCCTGCGCGAGTGGGAGCACCAGCCGGCGTTCCAGCAGTTCCTTCTCCCGCTTCATGCCGGCGACGTTTTCCCAGAGGTTGCGCTTGAGCAGCCTGCCGCCCAGCTGGCCCAGCGGCCCCAGCTCCTGGCGCTGCAGCGGAATCCGGCGCTCGAAGTACCGCAGGCCTTTCTTGTCCTCGAAGCCGCGGCTGAGGAAGGCGTCCACCCGGGTTTCAGTATCCGGCATCAGCGCCGAGAGCTTGGTCAGGCCCAGCGGCGCCATCCGGCTTTCGACGGCGGCCAGCAGGGCTGTACCGATCCCCCGGCCGCGGCACTGCGGGAGCGTGGCCAGGAAGACGATCCAGCCCTGGTCGTGCGCTGCCCTGCCCACGGCGGCACCGACAACGTCCTCGCCGAGCACAGCGACGACGCCGTGGTCCTTTTCGCAGGAGGCCAGCACCTCGGCCAGGTCATAGACGGGGTCCAGTCCGGCGGTCTTGAGCGTCTCCCACAGATGCAGGATCCCCTCCAGATCGGTGGGATGGAAGTCGCGCACCTTCCACGCGGTCATGGGCCGGCTCCTTCACGTTGCCTGTGTTGTGCCTTGTCTTGGCTTGTCTTATCTTGGCTTGGCTTGTCTTGACTTCGGTGCTTGCATCATGGCACGGCCTGTTGACTACCGGCACCTGTGTGACGCCCCCGTGCTGCTGGACTTCCCCATTCCGGCATATTCGCGGGTCCCATTTACACTCCGCAACAGATCGTGTTGCCGCCGGTGCCGCTGGTACTGCTGAGGCGCCATTTGGCCCATTCGGGACCGGC
>DATIMB010000055.1:0-3918 GCA_035475875.1 Micrococcaceae bacterium | reverse complement strand
CCCATCCAGCAGCTGGCCCGGTGGCTGGATCCCCGCAGCTTTGATGCGCTGATGGTCCGTGCCGCGCTGACCCGGGCGGCGCAGGAGTCCGGGCACGGCAACGTCCGCCAGCTGCACCGCAACCCCACGGTCCGGTCGGTGCACTGTTCCGCCGTCGGTCCGGGAATCTACGAATCCTCGCTGGTGGTCTCCGAACAGGTGCGCCAGCGGGCGCTGGCCATGCGGCTGGAGCAGACCCACGGGGTCTGGAAGGTCACCGCGCTGGAGATCGGCTGAGCCAACGCCCGGTCAGCACGCCCAATCGGAGGATTGTCCGTGCCGCCGGAGCCTCAGCGGCGTTTCTTCTTCTTGCTGCCGCCCTTGCCTCCGGAAGCTGCCATCCGCCGCGCCGGCGGCTGCTGGCCCGACGCCGCACGCGAACCGTTGCCGGATCCGTCGCGGGACGAGCCGGACCGGGAACCGTTGCCGGCGGAGCGCCGCTCCACGTGCGTCTCCGCCTCGCCGAAGGAATCCGCATCGGGAGCCGAGAACTGAAGCTGCGCCGGGCGCTCCGGAGCCTCAAGCCCCGGTGCCGTGAAGTGCGGGGCGTGGTCGCCGTCGTCGTGCTCCCCGGAGGCATCCGCAACGCGCTGCAGCAGACCGGCCGGCTGCTGCGCGACCACCCCGACCTGCGCGGCAGGCGCCTGCTCCACCTGGACCTCCAGATTGAACAGGAAGCCCACGCTCTCCTCCCGGATGGCGCCCATCATGTTCTGGAACATGATGAAACCCTCGCGCTGGTATTCCACCAACGGGTCGCGCTGGGCCATCGCGCGCAGGCCGATGCCCTCCTTGAGATAGTCCATCTCGTAGAGGTGCTCCTGCCATTTACGGCCGACGACGGAGAGCACCACCCTGCGTTCCAGCTCGCGCATGGTCTCCGAGCCGAGCTGTTCCTCCCGCGCCTGGTAGGCGAGCTGGGCATCCGAGAGCAGCTCGGTCTTGATGATCTCGGGGGTGACCCGGCCGATGCCGCCGGCCTCCTCGGCGATCTCATCGATCGAGACGGACACCGGGTAGAGCGTCTTCAGGTTGCTCCAGAGCGCCTCGTAGTCCCAGTCCTCACTGTGGCCCTCGGCGGTGACGGCGTCGATCATTTCGTTGATGGTGTCCTCGAGGAAGAACTGCACCTTCTCGTGCAGGTCATCACCCTCCAGGATCCGCCGACGGTCACCGTAGATGGCCTCGCGCTGCCGGTTCAGGACGTCGTCGTACTTGAGCACGTTCTTGCGCTGCTCCGCGTTGCGGCCCTCCACCTGGCCCTGTGCGGAGGCGATTGCCTTGGACACCAGCTTGGATTCCAGGGCCACGTCGTCCGGCATCACCGAACGCGACATCAGCCGCTCGGCAGCGCCGGAATTGAACAGCCGCATCAGATCATCGGTGAGCGAGAGGTAGAAGCGGGACTCCCCGGGGTCGCCCTGGCGGCCGGACCGTCCGCGCAGCTGGTTGTCGATGCGCCGCGATTCGTGCCGCTCCGTGCCCAGCACATACAGCCCGCCCAGCTCCACGACCTCGTCGTGCTCCGCGGCCACCGCCTCTTTGGCGGCCTCGAAGGCCTCGTTCCAGGCGGCGTCGTACTCCTCCGGCGTCTCCACCGGGTCCAGTCCGCGGGCGGCAAGGGCGGCGACGGCGTTGAACTCGGCGTTGCCGCCGAGCATGATGTCGGTGCCGCGTCCGGCCATGTTGGTGGCCACCGTGACGGCGCCCTTGCGGCCGGCCTGGGCCACGATCGCTGCCTCACGGGCGTGGTTCTTGGCGTTCAGAACCTCGTGCTTGATGCCGCGCTTGGCCAGCTGCTGGGACAGGTACTCGCTCTTCTCCACGCTCGTGGTGCCCACCAGCACCGGCTGGCCCGCCTCATGGCGCTCCGCGATGTCCTCCACGACGGCGTCAAACTTGACCACCTCGTTCTTGTAGACCAGGTCCGACTGGTCGATGCGGGCCATCGGCTTGTTGGTCGGGATCGGCACGACCCCCAGGCTGTAGGTGCCCATGAACTCGGCGGCCTCGGTCTCCGCGGTGCCGGTCATGCCGGAGAGCTTCTCGTAAAGGCGGAAGTAGTTCTGCAGGGTCACGGTGGCCAGCGTCTGGTTCTCCGCCTTGATCTCCACGCCCTCTTTGGCCTCGATGGCCTGGTGCATGCCCTCGTTGTAGCGCCGGCCGGCCAGGATGCGGCCGGTGTGCTCGTCCACGATCAGGACCTCGCCGTCCAGGATGACGTAGTCCTTGTCCCGCTTGAACAGCTCCTTGGCCTTGATGGCGTTGTTCAGGAAGCCGATCAGGGGTGTATTGGCGGATTCGTAGAGGTTGCTGATGCCCAGGTAGTCCTCGACTTTTTCGATGCCGGACTCCAGCACACCGACGGTGCGCTTCTTCTCGTCGACCTCGTAGTCCTTCTCGGCATTGAGGCGCAGCACCACCTTGGCGAATTCGCCATACCAGCGGTTGGCGTCCCCGGACGCTGGCCCTGAGATGATCAGCGGCGTGCGGGCCTCGTCGATCAGAATGGAGTCCACCTCATCCACGATCGCGAAGTTGTGCCCGCGCTGGACCAGCTCCTCCTTCGACCAGGCCATGTTGTCCCGCAGATAGTCGAAGCCGAATTCGTTGTTGGTGCCGTAGGTGATGTCCGCGGCGTACTGGTCGCGGCGGACCGTGGGGTCCTGGTTGGAGAGAATACAGCCGCTGGTCAGGCCCATGAAACGGTAGACCCGGCCCATCAGGTCCGACTGGTATTCGGCCAGGTAGTCGTTCACGGTAACCACATGGACACCCCGGCCGGTGATCGCGTTGAGGTAGGCCGGGGCGGTGGCCACCAGGGTCTTCCCTTCACCGGTCTTCATTTCCGCGATATTGCCCAGGTGCAGCGCCGCGCCACCCATCATCTGGACATCGAAGTGGCGCATGCCCAGCGTCCGGGACGAGGCCTCCCGGACCGCGGCGAACGCCTCCGGGAGCAGGTCATTCAGCGATTCACCGTCCGCATGCCGGGCCTTGAGCCGGTCCGTTTCCTCACGCAACTCCGCGTCGGTGAAGGTGCTGAACGTGTCCTCCAGAGCGTTGATGGCATCCGCATAGACATGGAGGCGCTTCAGGGTCTTGCGGTCACCGGTACGGAGGACCCGCTCGAGAAGAGATGGCACGGAACTTGCTCCCAATCTATGGATGCCTAAAACTGGCTTATTCAGTCTACGGGAAGGACGTATGAGGCGTCGTTTCGGTTCCCCGCGGATCCGATGCCAGCCCTGTGTGGCGTCCTACCCCAGCGCCTTCCGCAGCGCTGCGGCCAGGTCCCCGGCGGGTTCGACGACGACGTCCCCCAGTCCCAGCCACGCCGCCATCAGCCGCAGTTCCGAGGCCAGCTCGGTGGCGGTCCCACCCTGGGCGGGCATCGCGTCGCCCGGCTCCGCATGTGCGGCCTTAACCAGTAGCCGGCCCGACTGCCGGTCCGCTTTCAGGTCCACCCGCGCCACCAGCTGTTCCCCCAGCAGGAAGGGCAGCACATAGTAGCCAAACCGGCGCTTCTGGGCCGGGGTGTAGATCTCGATCCGGTAGTGGAAGGCGAAGAGCTGCTCCAGCCTGCGGCGCTCAAACACCAGCGAATCGAAGGGGCTCAGCAGCGCCCGTCCGGTTGCGCGGCGCGGCAGCGCCGCCTCCCTATGCCGGTACAGCGGCGCCTTCCAGCCCCGCACCTGCACCGGTTCCAGCACGCCACCGGCCACCAGTTCCTGCACCGCAGCCGCGGCCGGTTTGGCCGGAATCCGGAAATAGTCGGCAAAGCATCGTACGGTGCCGATCCCGTGGGCGCGGGCGGCGGCCTCGATCAGGCGCAGCATGGCCCCCTCCGCGTCCGGGGGTGAAGCGGTTGCTGAGGGC
>DATIMB010000054.1:0-2726 GCA_035475875.1 Micrococcaceae bacterium | reverse complement strand
CCGCCGATCAGCAGCGTGGCCTCGAAGGTGCGCGCGTGATCCGGCCCGTTGCCCTGCACCGCGTAGACGACGGGGCCCAGATGGCGCCCCGCGGCGGTCTCCTGGATGTTGGTCTTCCAGTCCGTACCCGCGCCCAGGACGCCGGCGTCCAGCAGCAGCGGTCCCGTCAGGCGCATCACCAGGTCGCGTGCCACCTCGATGCCGTTGGCCAGGTAGGTGGCGCCGATCAGCGCCTCCATGGTGTCCGCCAGGATGGAGGACTTGTTCCTGCCGTTGGTCAGCCGCTCGCCCTGGCCCAGGTAGATGAACTCGCCGACGCCCAGCTGACGGGCTACCCCGGCCAGGGCACGGGTACTCACGACGGCGGAGCGGCGCTTGGCCAGGTCCCCTTCCGGCAGTTCCGGATTGTCCCGGTAGAGGGCATCCGTTACCGAATAGCCCAGGATCGAGTCGCCCAGGAATTCCAGTCGCTCGTTGGTGGGGATGCCGCCGTTTTCATAGGCGTAGGAGCGGTGTGTCAGGGCAAGACGAAGCGTCCCGGCATCGATGTCGACGCCGAGACGCTTCAGCAAAACGTGGTGCTGGTGCGCCGGCTGCGGTTCTCCCGCGGCCGGCTGGCCCTTGGCACCCGATTTGGATTTTTTCAACGCAGACGTCTTTAGACGTCGGCTACCTTGCGGCCCTTGTACTCAAGGTACAGCGGCGTGCCGGCAGAGTCGGTCACGACCTTGGCCTGGTGCGGCAGGGAGTAGGTAACCCGGCCGTTCTCCACGGTCTTCACCAGGGCAGGCGCAGTGGCCTTCCACTGGGCCCGGCGGGAGTGCGTATTCGAGCGGGACATTTTCCGCTTGGGAACAGCCACGGCAAACTCTTTTCTCTCTCAGCGACCCCGGTCATCCCGAGGTCTACATTCAGCTCTTGATCTAACTGTCTTTGCCGGTTAAGCCTTGGAGGGCAGCCCAGCGAGGGTCCAGGACCTCGTGGTGGTGCCCCGGCTCATCCGCCAGGTGTATTCCGCATTCGGAACACAGACCCTGGCAGTCTTCCCGGCACACCGGCTGGAACGGCAGTGCTGTTACCACTGCGTCCCGCAACACCGGTTCAAGATCGATCTGATCGTGCTCGATCCAACGTTGCTCTTCTTCGTCCTCCCCCACGGGGGCGCCGCCGCGAGACGGTTCCTCGTAGGAGAAAAGCTCTTGCACATCAACCTCAAGGTCATACGCAAGGGGATCCAGGCATCGCGCACACTCCCCCGTCACTTCGACGAGGACGCTGCCCGAAACCAGAATTCCTTCGTGTACGGCCTCCAACCTCAGATCCAGGTCCATGGTGGACCCTTCCTGGACGCCGATGATGGCCACACCAAAGTCCTTTGGTGCTGGTACATTTTCCTGCAGTGTCCGCATCGTTCCCGGGCTGCGCCCAAGATCTTTGACACTAAGGACCAAAGGCGAACCGGGGTTGATACGACCACCCAACTTGGTTGCGCTAATGAGAACTCCTGTAGAACATATGACCGACGTACCATCTTAGCCCGAAATCCCGGCCAGTCCCAAAACGCGGCGAGGCTGCCCGGCGGGCCCTACCAAGTTTAGCCGCGGTTGGTTAGCCCTGCGGGATTTCCTTTTCGGGCGCGCCCAGCGCCTGCAGTTTCTTCAGCACGGCCTTGGGCACAAAGTCGGAGACATCCCCGCCCAGCGTGAAGACCTCCTTGATCATGGTGGAGGACAGATGCAGGTAATGGCTTTCAGCGGGCAGGAAGACTGTTTCCACCCCGGTCAGCTGCCGGTTCATGATGGCCATGGGAAGCTCGTAGTCGAAGTCCGACGACGAACGCAGCCCCTTGATGATGGCCGTGGCGCCGCGGTCGTGGCAGTACTCAGCCAGAAGCCCGTCACCCATCGGTTCGATGAGGATCCCGCGCAGCGCTGCGAACGTCTGCTTGGCCATCTCCAGCCGGTCCTGCAGCGGGAACAGGTACTTCTTGGAATAGTTGGTGGACACCGCCACGATCACCTCGTCGAACAGCCCGGCGGCCCTGGCGATCACCTCGCAATGGCCGTTGTGCAGAGGGTCAAAGGAACCGGGGTACACCGCGCGTCGCATACTCATGAATCTAGTACAACGCGGCATCCGGGACGTAAGTATGACCTCCGTTAAGATGGCCGTATGACTACCACTGCGCCCTGGCAACGGACAGCCCTCGGAGCCAACCTGCTGGGCGCCGACGGATCGCTGGCCGTCACGATCTTTGAGGAGATCACCACGCTGGCCATGCAAACCGGGGCCATCAACCTCGGCCAGGGCTTCCCGGACGAGGACGGACCGGCCTCCATCAAGGAAGCCGCGCAGGCGGCAATAGCGGACGGGGCCAACCAGTACGCGCCGGGGAAGGGCCTGCCGGAACTGCGTGCCGCCGTCGCCGGCCACCAGAAGCGCTTCTACGGCCTGACGCCCGATCCGGAAACCGAGATCATCATCACCACCGGCGCCACCGAAGCCATCGCCGCCGCGCTGCTGGCGCTCGTCGGCCCGGGCGACGAGGTGCTGACCTTTGAACCGTTCTACGACTCCTACGGTGCGATCATCGGCCTGACCGGAGCCACCCACACAACCGCGCCGCTGCTGGCCCCGGACTTCCAACCGGATCTGGCCGCGCTGGAGTCCGCCTTCAGCGACCGCACCAGGGTGGTCCTGGTCAACAACCCGCACAACCCCACCGG
>DATIMB010000053.1:0-6588 GCA_035475875.1 Micrococcaceae bacterium | reverse complement strand
GCGGCGCGGGCCAGCAGGGCGACGCCCTCGGCGAGCATCAGTTCGACGTCCACGTCCGCATCGATCTTGACTTCGGCATTGTGCCGCCAGGTGGCGTAGAGGTCCGCCCATCCCTCTATGGCGAACGACCAGCGGCCGGCGGCCGGGGCGGTGAGGGTGCCGTGCCAGCGGTCCGTCCCCGGGAGGCCCGGGATGAGGGTGATGCGGCCGTGCTCGTTGCCGCCGGCATCCAGCAGCACCGCTCCGGCGCCCAGGATGTCGTGGCCTTCCCGGAAGATGGTGGCCGCCACCGGTATCTCCTCACCGGGAACGGACTTGGCGGCGAAACGGCCGCCCTCCACCACCGGGCTGACCTCGGTGATGGGGATCCGGCCGAATCGCAGGCCGTCGCGGATGTCGTGTCCGGGGTCTTGCCTCTTCCCCGGTCCGCTCTGCTGCCCGGTACCGGCTCGTGGCGCGCCGGGCTCGAATGGATCGTCTCCTGGCAACACCATGGAAGTAGTCACAAGGTAGACGTTAGCGATTCTGCGCACAGATTGCGAAGCTCACTTGGCGTCCGCCGTCATGCATCGACGCGCCCGTTTGGCCGTTGCTGATTTTTCCCGGCCCCGCTTTTCTTCACTTTTCCCCCGAGGCCTAAGAGACGGTGCCGCGCGCCTGCCTTCTGCGCTAAGGTGGCGAAAGTGAAGGCAATCCGCAGATTTACCGTCCGAACGCTCCTCCCGGAGCCCATCTCGCCGCTGGCCAGGCTGGCCACCAACCTTCGCTGGTCCTGGCACCTGCCCACCCGTGCACTGTTTGCCAGCCTGAATCCGGAGATCTGGGAGCAGAGCCAGCAGGACCCGGCGGCCTTCCTGGGAGCGGTAACCCGCGAGCAGCTGCAGCAGCTGGCAGACAACCCGGACGTCGTCGCCCGCGTCCAGGCGGCCGGGGAGGACCTGGACCGCTATCTGCAGGAGCCGCGCTGGTACCAGGGCCTGGGTGAGGCAGCGCCGAAATCCATTGCCTATTTCTCGCCCGAATTCGGCATCACCGAAGTCCTGCCGCAGTATTCCGGCGGCCTGGGCATTCTGGCCGGCGACCATCTCAAGGCCGCCTCCGATCTGGGTGTACCGCTGGTGGGCGTCGGCCTGCTCTATCTGGCCGGATACTTCAAACAGTCCCTGTCGCGGGACGCCTGGCAGCAGGAAACCTATCCATTGCTGGACCCGGACGGTCTCCCGCTGACCCTGCTGCGCGAGGACGACGGCACTCCGGCCGAAGTGACACTGCCGCTGCCCAACGGCAGGGAACTGCACGCCCATATCTGGCGCGCCGACGTCGGCCGGGTGCCGCTGCTGCTGCTCGATTCCAACGTGCCGGGCAATGACGACGCGGCCCGGGTCATCACCGACCGGCTTTACGGCGGCGGCGGGGACCACCGGCTGCAGCAGGAGCTGCTGCTGGGGATGGGCGGGGTGAAGGCGCTGCGGATCTATGCCCGGCTCTCCGGCATTGCCACCCCGGAGGTCTTCCATACGAACGAGGGCCATGCCGGCTTCCTGGGCATCGAACGGATCCGCGAGCTGATGGATCCTGCCGTGACAGCGGAGCCGCTGAGCTGGGATGAGGCGCTGGCGGCGGGCCGGGCCTCCACCGTCTTCACCACCCACACCCCGGTACCGGCCGGCATCGACCGGTTCCCCACCGCCCAGATCCGGCATTTCTTCGAGGCCGGGCTGGCCCCGGGCGTGCCGGTGGAGAAGATCCTGGAGCTCGGCGCGGAATCCTTCGACGGCGGCGATTCCTCGGTGTTCAACATGGCCGTGATGGGGCTGCGGCTGGCGCAGCGCGCCAACGGCGTCGCCAAACTGCACGGCGTGGTTTCGCGGCAGATGTTCGCCGGGCTCTGGCCCGGATTCGACCAGAGTGAAATCCCCATCACCTCGGTGACCAACGGCGTGCACGTGCCTACCTGGGTGGACCCGAAGCTCAGCGCCCTGGCGGCCGAGCGCTTCGGCGCCGGCGTGCTGGACGGCCCGGACTGGAGCAAGGCCTTCGACGTTCCCGACGCGGATGTCTGGGCGCTGCGCCGGATCCTGCGCGAGGCGCTGGTCCACGACGTGCGGCGACGGCTTCGCTCGGCCTGGAAGAAGCGCGGCGCGGCGGATGCGGAGCTGGCCTGGACGGATTCGGTGCTGGACCCGGACGTGCTCACCATCGGTTTTGCCCGCCGCGTTCCCACCTATAAACGGCTGACGCTGATGCTGCGGGATCCGGCCCGGCTGAAGAAGCTGCTGCTGCACCCTACGCACCCGATCCAGCTCGTGATCGCCGGCAAGTCGCACCCGGCGGACGACGCGGGCAAGAAGATGATCCAGGACCTGGTCCGGTTCACCGACGACCCGCAGGTGCGGCACCGCATCGTGTTCCTGCCCAACTATGACATTGCGATGGCACGTACCTTGTTCCCCGGCTGCGACGTCTGGCTGAACAATCCGCTGCGCCCGCTGGAGGCCTGCGGCACCTCCGGGATGAAGGCGGCCATCAACGGTTCGCTGAACCTGTCCGTGATGGACGGCTGGTGGGACGAGCTGTACGACGGCGAGAACGGTTGGGCCATTCCGACGGCGAACAACGGCGCTTCCGCGGAGGAACGCGACGACATTGAGGCATCGGCGCTCTACGAACTGCTGGAAAACCAGGTTGCCCCGCGCTTCTACGGCTCGACGGTTGCAGAAGCGGCCGGTGCAGCCGGACCCTCGGTATCCCTGCACGAGGCGCTGCCCACGCACTGGATCTACATGATCAAGCACACCCTGGCCCGGCTGGGTCCGGCCGTCGCCGCAGACCGGATGCTCAAGGACTACGTCGCCCGGCTCTACCAGCCGGCGGCGGAGGCGGGCCGCGCGATCAGGGCCCAGAATTATGCGCTGGCCAAGGAGCTGGCGGCCTGGACCGGGAAGGTCCGCTCCACCTGGCCCCGGGTGGCGGTGGAGCATGTGGACTCGCTGGGTGTGCTGGAGGAGCCGCAGATCGGCGATGTGCTCACCGTCCAGGCCTATGTGGCTCTGGGCGGGCTCTCGCCGCAGGACGTCAGCGTGGAAGTGGCTTTTGGCCGGGCGCTGGAATCCGATGAGCTGACCGACACCCAGGTCACCGTGCTGGACGGCGCCGAGGAGCTGGGCAACGGGCGCTACCTGTTCACCGGCGACGTGGTGATTGACCGTTCCGGCAGTTTCGGCTACACAGTGCGGGTGCTGCCGAGCCATCCCGGGCTGGCCAGCAAGGCCGAGCTGGGGCTGATCGTTAACGCCTGATTGCGGCAAACTGCATGGAGCCGCCGGACCGTATGGAACCGCGCTTCCTGAACCGGTTCGGGAACCGTTTGGGGAACCCGGTCAGGAACGGTAGATGTTGATGGAGTTGGCCGCCACCCTGTCGCGGGCGCCGGCGTGGACCTGCACGCCCTGGCGCGCCGGATGGTCCTGCGCCGTGCTCATCCGCAGCTCGAAGCGGCGCCGGGATCCGCCGTCGTCGGCCAGGACCGGGAGGGTAACGTCCACGGGCCTGGGCGAGGCGTTGAAGACGACCAGTCCGTCCAGCAGGCCCTCCGGGGAACCGATCAGCAGCGTGAGGATACGGTTGGCCGGATCACGCCATTGTTCCGGGCTCATCGGGCGCCCGTCGGCGTCGAACCAGTGCAGGTAGGAACTCTCGCCGCCGCGGGCGGGATAGCCGCTGGGCTGGTTGGCCAGGAAATCCCGGCGGACGCGGATCAGCCGCTTGGTGGCCGCCAGCATCCCGCGGGACTGCTGGTCCATGGACCAGTCCAGCCAGCTCAGCGCGTTGTCCTGGCAATAGGCGTTGTTGTTTCCCAGCTGGCTGCGGCCCAACTCGTCCCCCGCCGTGATCATCGGCACGCCCAGGGACAGCAGCAGGGTGGCCATGATGTTGCGGCTGGTCTGCGCACGGGCGGCCAGAATGTCCTCGTCCTCGGTGGGGCCCTCGACGCCGTGGTTCCAGCTGCGGTTGTGGCTGGCCCCGTCCCGGTCCTGCTCGCCATTGTCCTCATTGTGCTTGCGGTTGTAGGACACCAGATCCCGCAGCGTGAATCCGTCATGGGCCGTGACCAGGTTGACCGAGGCAAGCTGGCTGCGTCCCGAGGCGGCGAAGAGATCGGCCGAGCCGGCCAGCGCGTCGCCCAGTGGTGCCAGCGGCCCGCCCGTTCTGCCGGCCGCGATGGCTGCCTGGTCGGTCAGCCAGAAATCCCGTATGGAATCGCGGAACCGGTCGTTCCAATCCGCCCAGCCGCTGGGGAAACGCCCGGTCTGCCAGCCGTCAGGGCCCAGATCCCAGGGTTCGGCAATCAGCTTGATCCCGGCCAGCGCCCGGTCCGTGGCGGCGGCGATCAGGAAAGGGTGCCAGGCCCGGAACTCGTTGTCCGCATTGCGTCCCAGCGATACGGCCAGGTCGAAGCGGAAACCATCCACGTGGAATTCCTCCACCCAGTAACGCAGTGAATCCAGTGCAAGCTGCACCACCCGCCGCTTGCTGAAATCGAGGGTATTGCCGCAGCCGGTGGTATCCACGTACCGGCCGCCGCCGTCGTGCCGGTAGTACCGCCCCTCCGCCAGGCCGCGCCAGCTCAGCGCGGGCCGTCCCTGCTTGCCCTCCGCGGTGTGGTTGAAGACGACGTCCAGGATCACCTCGATCCCGGCTGCATGCAGCGCCTTGACCATCGACTTCAGCTCGTCCTGGACCGCCTGCGGACCGGCTTCCCGGGCGGCGGCACTGGCATAGGGCGCATGCGGGGCGAAGAAGCCCAGGGTGTTGTAGCCCCAATAGTTGGTTAGGCCCAGTTCCTGCAGGTGCGGTTCATCGATGTGGAAATGGATGGGCAGCAGTTCAACTGCGGTGACGCCCAGCGCGGTGAGGTAGTCGATCATGACCGGATGGGCCAGGCCGGCGTAGCTGCCCCGGATCTCCTCCGGAATCTGCGGGTGCAGCATGGTCTGGCCCTTGACGTGCGCCTCGTAGAGGACGCTGTTGCGCCAGGGAATGTGCGGGTGCGTATCGCTGCCCCAGTCAAAGCTGCTGTCCATCCGGATGGAGGTATACAGGGCGCCGTTGCCGTTGCCGTTGCCGTTGCCGTTGCCGTTACCGTTGCTGGCCTTGGTGCTCTCGCGGCACTCGATGGCCCTGCCGTAGGGATCCAGCAGCAGCGGCACCGCGTCCGGATCTATCCCCGTGGAGTCTGCCGCATCTGCTGCCTCCACCTCTGTTGCCGCCCCGAGTGTTGCCGCCGGGCCGGCCGCGGCCGCAGCCGAGATGAATCCATAACGGCTGCCCACCGGCATACCGTCGACCACACCGTGGTAGACGCCATCGGTGAAATCCGGCAGCAGCACCGAACGCCATCGTCCGCCCGGGGGCTGGAAATACAGCACCACATCGTCCAGGTCCGGAGCGTACACGGCGACGTTGACGCTGTCCCCAGCGGACGTTTTACCAGACCCGCCAGCCCGGACGGATGGACTTGGGGCCGGACTGACGGGGCTGACACCCAGCGGAAAGGACCGGGAGGAGGCAGCGCCGAGCGCAGCAATACTGGTCGGGTCAGTCACGACTTGACTGCCCGCTGACTAGGCGCGCGCCGCGCGCTGCTTGGAGATCTCGTACAGGGAGATACCAACGGCCATCGACGCATTCAGCGACTCCATGGCGGAGTCGATCGGGATCGAAACGATCTGGTCGCAGTTTTCCCGCACCAGCCGGGACAGTCCCTTGCCCTCAGAACCGACGACCACGCAGACCGGCTCCGTGGCCAACTCCAGCCCGGGCAGCGACACGTCGCCGCCGCCGTCGAGCCCCAGCACGTAAATGCCCATGCCCTTGAAGGCTTCCAGTGCGCGGTTGAGGTTGGGGGCCTTGGCCACCGGCACGCGCACGGCCGCGCCGGCGCTGGTCTTCCAGGCCGCGGCCGTCACGCCGACGCTGCGGCGTTCCGGCACGACGACGGCGTGCCCACTGAACGCGGAGACGCTGCGGATGATGGCGCCCAGGTTGCGAGGATCGGTGATGCCGTCCAGGGCGACAAAGAGGGGCGCGTTCTTGATGTAGCCCTTCTTCCACTTGCTGACCGTCTCGTGGGCAAGGTCCACCGCGTCCTGGTACTCGTAAGGCGGGATCTGCAGGGCCAGGCCCTGGTGCACGGCATCCTCGGTCATCCGGTCCAGTTCCGGCTTGTGCACTTCCATCAGCGGGATGCCGCGGTCCGCCGCCAGCTTCAGCGATTCCCGGACCCGGTCGTCCACCTCAACCCGGACAGCCACGTACAGCACCTTGGCCGGGACGCCGGCACGCAGTGCCTCCACCACAGAATTACGCCCGGTGACCATTTCCTCCGTGGCACGGCCCTTGGGACCGCTGCGCCCGCGTCCGGGCTGCCCGCCGGTTCCCCGCTTCGCGGCAGAGCGGTCGGCCAGCTGCTTGTTTTTGTGGGCCTTGTGGTAGGGGCGGTCCTCCGCCTTGGGCGTGGGCCCCTTGCCCTCCAGAGCCTTCCGGCCGTGTCCTCCGGTGCCGACAGTGGGCCCCTTCTTGAGCTTG